>NZ_JBIALB010000001.1:778336-1049248 GCF_042872965.1 Micromonospora sp. NPDC005087
GGGGGGGGGGGGGGGGGGGGGGGGGGGGGGGGGCGGGGGGGGGGGGGGGGCCCGCCCCCCCCCGGGGGGGGGGGGGGGGGGGGGGCCCCCCCGCCGGGGGGGGGGGGGGGGGCCCCCCCCCCCCCCCCGCCCCGGCGGTCAGTGCTGCGGGATGTTGGCCACGCCGATCCGCTTGCGGAACACCCAGTAGGTCCAGCCTTGGTAGGCCAGCACGACCGGGGTGAAGATCACCGCCACCCAGGTCATGATCTTCAGGGTGTAGGGGGTGGAGGCGGCGTTGGTGGCGGTCAACGTGCCCGCCGCGTCCAGGGTGGAGGGCAGCACGTTCGGGAACAGCGCCGCGAACAGGGTCGCCACCGCCAGCCCGATCGCCACGGCGGTGCCGGTGAACGCCCAGCCCTCCCGGCGTACCCGGGCGGCGGCGAGGCCACCGAGCAGGGCGAGGGCCGCGCCGACGGCGAGCACGACGGCGGCCGCGCTGGAGCGGATGCTCAGCGTCCAGGCCAGGAAGCCCACCGCGAGCACGGCGGCACCGACGCCGAGGCGCACCGCGAGGGCGCTGGCGCGCTCGCGGATCTCGCCGGCGGTCTTCAGGGCGATGAACACCGCGCCGTGGGTGACGAACAGCGCCAGGGTGGTCGCGCCACCGAGCAGGGCGTACGGGTGCAGCAGGTCGACCAGGCCACCGACGTACTCGTGCTCGGCGTCCAGCGGCACACCGCGCAGGATGTTGGCGAAGGCGACGCCCCACAGGAACGCCGGCAGCAGCGAGCCGACCACGATCGCCGCGTCCCAGCGACGCTTCCAGGACACCTCGGGGCGCTTGTGCCGGTACTCGAAGGCCACCCCGCGGCCGATCAGGGCCAGCAGGATCAGCAGCAGCGGCAGGTAGAAGCCGGAGAAGAGGGTGGCGTACCACTCGGGGAAGGCGGCGAACATCGCGCCGCCGGCGGTGATCAGCCACACCTCGTTGCCGTCCCAGACCGGGCCGATCGTGTTGATCAGGACCCGTCGTTCCCGGTCGTCGCGGCCGAGCACGGGCAGCAGCATGCCCACGCCGAAGTCGAAGCCCTCCAGGATGAAGTAGCCGGTGAAGAGCACGGCGATGAGGAGAAACCAGATGGTGGTGAGGTCCACGGCAGGCTCCGGTGATCAGTAGGCGAAGGCGAGCGGACGCTCGGCGTCGTCGGTGTCGTCGGACGGGGGCGTCTCGGTGACGTCGGGTACGCCGGCGCGGGCGTAGCGCAGCAGGAGCTTGACCTCGATCACCGCGAGGGTGGCGTAGATCAGCGTGAAGGCGGTGAACGAGGTGAGCACCTCGGCCAGCGAGACGCTGCGGGACACGCCGTTGCGGGTGAGCATCTCGCCGAAGACGATCCACGGCTGGCGGCCCATCTCGGTGAAGATCCAGCCGAAGGAGTTGGCCAGCAGCGGCAGCACCGGCATGACCATCCCGGCGCGCAGCAGCCACCTGCTGGTGGGCGTGCGGCCCTTGCGCTGGCTCCAGAGCACCAGCAGGGCGATCGCGGCGGCGGCCATCCCGAAGGCGATCATGAAGCGGAAGCTCCAGTAGGTGACCGGGATGATCGGGGTGTAGCTGCCGGCGCCGTACTGGGTGGCGTACTGGGCCTGGAGGTCGTTGATGCCGTGCACGGTGCCGTGGGGGTCGCCGGTGCCCAGGTACGACAGCAGGTACGGGATCTTGATGGCGAGCACCTCGCGGCTGCCGTCGAGGCTGCCGACGGTGAGCACGGAGAACGAGGCGGGGCTCTCGGTGGTGTAGAGGCCCTCGGCGGCGGCCATCTTCATCGGCTGGACCTCGGTCATGATCTTGCCCTGGATGTCGCCGGTGAACAGCACGGCGGCGGAGGCGACCAGGACCACCCAGGAACCGAACTTCGCAGCGAAGCGGTAGGCGCCGGTGTCGGCGGAGTCGCGGTTGCGGATCAGGTGCCACAGGCCGACGGCGGCGACCAGCGACCCGGCGACCAGGAACGAGCCGGCCAGGGTGTGCGGGAAGGTGATCAGGGCGACCTTGTTGGTCAGCACGGCCGGGAAGTCGGTCAGCTCGGCGCGGCCGGTGTCCGGGTTGACCTTGTAGCCGACCGGGTTCTGCATGAACGAGTTCGCGGCGAGGATGAAGTACGCGCTGAGGTTCGTGCCGATCGCGGCGGCCCAGATGCTGGCCAGGTGTGCTCGCTTGGGCAGCCGGTCCCAGCCGAAGATCCACAGGCCGATGAAGGTGGATTCGAGGAAGAACGCGACCAGCGCCTCGATGGCCAGGGGCGCGCCGAAGATGTCGCCGACGAAGCGGGAGTAGTCGCTCCAGTTCATGCCGAACTGGAACTCCTGCACGATGCCGGTGACCACGCCCATCGCGAAGTTGATGAGGAAGAGCTTGCCGTAGAACTTGGTGAGCTTGAGGTAACGCTCGTTGCCGGTGCGGTGCCACAACGTCTGCAGGATCGCCACCAGCACGGACAGGCCGATGGTCAGCGGAACGAAGAGAAAGTGGTAGACGGTGGTGACACCGAACTGCCATCGGGCGACGTCCAACGCGTCCACCTGGAACCCCCAGCCATGTCGTACTACGAGACGTAGTAAATACTACTGCTCGTCGTAGAGGAGCGGGCAGGGTCGGGCGGCCCGAACCGGCCCGGGACCAATGACCTTGATCACCCGGGCCGCCGGGCCCGGCGGCAACCGGCCGACCCGCCCTCGCGGCACCGCTCGCGCGTGCGACGATGGCGCGCTGATGGACACCGCGCACTCCCCCTGGCAACCGCCGCTGATCTGGCGCGCCGCCCAACTGCTGGCCCGAGCCCTGGTCGGCCTGGTGGCCCGCCTCGAGGTCACCGGCGACGTCCCCGCGCACCTGCGCCGCGGACCGCTGGTGCTGGCCGCCAACCACATCAGCCCGTTCGACCCCGTGGTGATGGCCGCCGCCTGCCAGACCCGCGGCATCGCCCCCCGGATCATGGCGACCGCCGGGCTGTTCCGCGCCCCGGTGTTCGGCTCCCTCATGCGCCACGCCGGGCACATCCGCGTCGACCGGGGCACCGATGCGGTGCACCGGGCCCTGGAGGCCGCCACCGCCGCCGTCGCGGGAGGATCGGTGATCCTCATCTACCCGGAGGGGCGCATCAGCCTCGACCCCGGCATATGGCCCGAACGCGGCAAGACCGGCGCCGCGCGGCTCGCCCTGGCCTGCGCCGCCCCGGTCATCCCGGTCGCCCAGTGGGGCGCCCACGAGGTGCTGCCCTACCGCGCGCCCCGGGGCATGCTGCGCGGCGTCGCCCGCGCGCTGTGGCGCCGTCCGGTGATCCGGGTGCACTTCGGCGCACCCATCGACCTGCACGAGGCAGCCGCCAGCGGCCCCGGCGCCGCCCGCCGGGCCACCGACCAGATCATCGACGCGCTCACCGACAGCCTCGCCCCGCTGCGCCCCGACGAACCCGACCGGCCTCGACACATCGACCCCAGCCGCCCGAGCGACCCCAGCAGGTCCCACCGCCGCCGGCTCGGATGACCTGACGGGTTAGACAGATTTCCGAAACCTGTCTACGCTGTCTAACGTGAGCAGCGTGGAGATGGAGCACGAAGACCCGAAGCGCGCCGCTGTCCTTGCAGCGGCGGTCGGGGTGTTCGGGCGCTACGGGTTCCAGAAGACGTCGATGGAGGCGGTCGCCAAGGCGGCCGGCATCTCCCGGCCGGGCCTGTACCTGATGTTCCCCACCAAGGAGCAGCTGTACCGCGCCACCATGCAGGGCGTCATGGAACGCGCCCAGCAGGCCATGCAGGCGCGCTTCGGCGACCAGGCGCTGAGCTTCGACGAGCGGATCGTGGCGGGGCTGGATGCGCTGATGGGCCCGTACATCGACACCCAGGTGGCCCGCGACCTCAACGAGCTGCTCGAGAACAGCGGGCCCCAGTTGGGCTCGATGTTCCACGACTACCAGGAGCGGGCCCGGGCGGCACTGCGCGCCCACGTCGACGCTCTCGCCCCGCCCGGCCTGCTCGACGGTGGCCTGACGGCGGACGACGTGATGGACCTGCTCTTCTCCGCCGCGTTGACCTGGAAATCGACCTCGGCCACCAGGGACGAGTTCCGCGACCGGATCCGCCGGGCCCTGCGGCTGATCTGCCGCGCCGCGGGCTGACCCGCCGCCCACCCCACCGCACCCTCACGCTGCATCCCTGCGTCCAAGGAGTTCCGAAATGTCACGAATCATCACCCCTTACTCCGCCCGGTCGACCGCCGCTGAGGTGATCGGCGGCGTCGACCTCAGCGGCCGGCGGGCCGTGGTCACCGGCGGCGCGTCCGGGATCGGCCTGGAGACCGTCCGGGCGCTGGCCAACGCCGGCGCCGAGGTGACGCTGGCCGTCCGCGACACCGTCGCCGGCGAGCGCGCCGCAGCCGACATCACGGCGGGCGGGGCGCACGGCGCGGTCCGGGTCGCCCGGCTCGACCTGGCCGATCGCACCTCCCTCGACGCCTTCGTCAATACCTGGACGGGCCCGCTGCACATCCTGGTCAACAACGCCGGCGTCATGGCCCTGCCGGAGCTGACCAGGACCACCGAGGGCTGGGAGGCCCAGTTCGCCATCAACCACCTCGGTCACGCCGCGCTGACCCTGGGCCTGCACGACGCGCTCGCCGCTGCGCAGGGCGCCCGGATCGTCGTCGTCAGCTCCTCGGCCCACCAGCAGTCCCCGGTCGATTTCGACGACATCCACTTCACCGACCGGCCCTACGAGGCCTGGTCGGCGTACGGCCAGTCGAAGACCGCGACCATCCTGTTCACCGTCGCCCTGGCCCGACAGTGGGCCGTCGACGGGGTCACGGCCAACGCCCTGCACCCCGGCGGCATCATGACCAACCTGCAACGGCACCTCGACGACGCGCAACTGCGCTACGTCGGTGCGGTGGACGAGCAGGGCAACCGCCTGGAGGTGCCACCAGGCTGGAAGACCCCGCAGCAGGGCGCGGCCACCTCGGTCCTGCTGGCCGCCTCCCCCGAGGTCGACGGCGTGACCGGACGCTACTTCGAGGACGGCAACGAGGCCCTGGTCATCGCCGAGCGGGCCGACGGCATGAGCGGCGTGCTCCCGTACGCCATCGACGACAAGAACGCCGAACTCCTCTGGGACGAGACGATCCGGCTCCTGCGGCGCTGACCGGGTCGGCGGTGCCGGCCGGACAACTGACCGGCGAGGCGGAGTTCACGGAGACCGGGCATGCCCGCGCCCCGGACACCCCGCCTTCCACGGCCCCCGGCGGCCACCCCTTTCCGCGCGGCACGTGCGCTTGGCGTCGGTTCCCCTGGCTGAGGGATGCGGCTGGCTCGGCGGGGGGATGAGGTCGCCTGGGCATGTGGTGATGCTGGTTCACGTCAGCCAACCGCTTGCTCAAAGGAGTGACATGTTCATCTCTGGTTCGCGTACGACGGTGTTGGGGGCGGTGGCAGCCGTGGTGGTCGCGGCGTGGCCCTCGGTGGCGTGGGCCCAGCAGTCCGAGCCGAAGACCGCCGCAGCCGGGTGGTCGGTGGTCGCCGGGATGGGACATTTCGTGTACGACGAGCCCAACGTGGTTAGGCACCGGATCTGGTTCGGCGTCTCGGCGGTTTCGGCCGCGGACGGATCAGCGCACGGCCAGTTCCTTTACCGGCACGAGCGAGCGGACGGCACACTAGTCGCGCAGGGACGGGCCGACGTGACGTGTCTGAAGGTCGCCGGGAACGTCGCGTTGTTCACCGCGATCGTGCCGGAGGGCGAAGGGACGGCGAAGAACCACGGCTACTACGTGAAGATTATCGACGGCGGGACGCGGCCGGATGTGATCGTCGACGCTCAGGCGCAGAACGGGACCGAGCGGCCACCCACACACTGCCTCGATCCCGAGACGGACCTCCCTCCGGAACTCCCCCAGCGGCCCCGGTACCCGGTTCTCACTGGCGGATATGCCGTGTATGGCGCTGAGCAGAGCCAAACGGCCGCCGAGCTTCCCGACGCCGGAGACCGGGCCCGGTGACCATGCTGTGGCTCTGGTGGAGGCACTGGCCGACCTGGTCCGGATACGCCGCCGCGGGCTTCTCGCTGCTGTACGGCGGATTGGGGCTGTACTGGACGGCCGGAGGTGACGGGTTCCCGTTCGCGCCGATCGACCCGGCACGCGCGTCGGGGTCCATCCTGGAAGGCAGCCGCGCCGAGGTCGTCGCCCCGGTCATCGCCGCGCTCGGGCTGCTCGGTGCGGTCGTCGCGTGGATCATGACGCGGCGCGCCCGGCCTGGTCACCTGTCGGCGGCGCTGGTTGTCTTCGGATGGGTGGCGGCGGTCGGGTTGACCCTGGTCATCCCCGACTACACCATGATCGTCCTGGTGGCGTTCGCGCCGCTGCTGTTGGTCTTCGCCTTCACCGGCGTACCAGGTGACCAGGGCGGCATCGGTGACATCCTGTACTGGCACCGGACGAACCTGATCATCGTGTTCGTCGGCGGCCTGCTGTGGGCCGCTGCCACCCTCGCCTACCAGCGGCGGGTCCGGGCCGCCTGCGCACACTGCGGCCGCCGCCACGGAGACGGCCGTGGCCCGTCACGGCAGACGCTGCTGCGGTGGGGCCGGTGGGCCGTCGCGGTCGCCTGCCTTGCGCCGTTGCCCTACGAGGTCACCAGGATCGCCTGGTACCTCGGCTATCCCCTCGGCATCAGCCGGGACTTCCTGCGGATGATGCAGGACACGCCGGGGATGCTTGAGGTCGGGCTAGGCTGCGCGGTCGCGTCGGCGCTGGGGGGTGTGCTCACCCACGGTCTGGTGGCCCGATGGGGGGAGGTTTATCCCCGCTGGATCTGGTTCAAGGCCGGCAAACGGGTCCCGCCCGCCCTCGCCGTCGTCCCGGCGTCGATCGTCGCTGTGACGATCATTCCGGCTGGCCTGATGTTGCTCTGGACAAGCGAAGCCCGGGGCACCTGGGCCCTGTACGTCCCGAGCCTCTTCTGGACGGTGTGGGGGGCCGGACTCGGCGCCGCCACGATCGCCTACCACCTGCGCCGGCGGGGCGCCTGCCACCGCTGCGGGCGGGGCCACCAACCGGGCCCGGCACCAGAGCCGCCAGGCGACGAACCAGCCGCCGGACGGCAGGTGCTCGACGAACTCCCTGACGCCCCCGTGGCACGGGCCTGATCTTCGCCGACAGGTCACCCACGATCCATCGGCGGCGGGCATACTGCGTCGCGTGCTGACCCGATTCGGCTACCTGGACGCGCCCGGGCCGCTGGCGTTCGCCCACCGCGGCGGCGCCGCCGAGGGCGACGAGAACACCACCGAGGCGTTCGCCCGTGCCGTCGGGCTCGGCTACCGGTACGTGGAGACCGACGTGCACGCCACCGCCGACGGGGTGGCGGTGATCTTCCACGACCCGACGCTGCGCCGGATCACCGGCGAACCGGGGCGCATCGCCGACCTGCGCTGGGCCGACCTCGCCTCGGTACGCGTCGGCGGGGCCGCCGTCGTACCCCGGCTCGACGAGGTGCTTGGCGCGTGGCCGCAGGTCCGCTTCAACGTCGACGTGAAGGCTGACGGCGGCGTCGAGCCGACGGTGGCCACGGTGACCCGGGCCGGCGCCGGCGACCGGGTGCTGCTCGCCTCGTTCAGCGACGCCCGGCTGACCCGGCTGCGCGCCCTCACCGACGGGCGGGTCGCCACCAGCCTCGGCATGCGCGGGGTGGCCCGGCTGCGCCTGGCCTCGCTGCACGGCCGCCGGCTGCGGCTGCCCCCGTCGGTGGTCGCCGCACAGGTGCCACCGCACTACGGTCGGGTGCCGGTCGTGGACCGCCGGTTCCTCGACTACTGCCACCGACTCGGCCTGCAGGTGCATGTCTGGACGATCGACGAACCAGCCCAGATGCACGACTTACTGGATCGTGGCGTGGATGGCATCATGACCGATCACGTCGGCGTGCTGCGCGACGTCTACCGCAGCCGCGGCCACTGGGCCGCCTGACCATCAAGGACCCCCGATGGCCTCGACCGTGACCCCCACGGTGGACGACACCCCGCCCCCGGCGAGCACCCGCCGCGAGCGGCGCGGCTGGTACATCTACGACTGGGCCAACTCCGCCTTCCAGACCACCGTCATCACGGTGTTCCTCGGCCCGTTCCTCACCACCGTCGCCGAGCTGGCCGCCGGCTGCGAGCTGGGCGCGGACAGTTGCGACGGCTACGTGCACCCGCTGGGCATCCGGGTGGCCGCCGGCTCGTACTACCCGTACCTGATCTCGCTGTCGGTGTTTCTCACCGTGTTCGTGCTGCCGATCATCGGCGCGATCGCCGACCGGTCGGCGCACAAGAAGCGGCTGCTCGGCGGCGCGGCGTTCACCGGCGCCGGCGCGACCATGGCGATGGCCTTCGTCACCGGCGACCGGTACCTGCTCGGCGGGGCGCTGTTCCTGGTCGCCAACATCTCCTTCGGCGCGGCCATCGTGGTGTACAACTCGTTCCTGCCACAGCTCGGCGGCCCCGACGAGCGCGACGGCATCTCCAGCCGAGGCTGGGCGCTGGGCTACCTCGGCGGCGGCCTGCTGCTGGCGTTCAACCTGGTCGCGGTCACCCTGCTCAGCGAGGACGACAACCCGCAGCGCACCCTGGACCTGGCCCGCTGGTCGATCGTGTCCGCCGGCGTGTGGTGGGCGGCGTTCACCCTGGTGCCGCTGCGCTGGCTACGTGAACGCCCCACCGCGGCGGCGCTGGCCCGCGGCGGCAACGTGCTCACCGACGGGTTCCGGCAGCTCGGCCGCACCCTGCGTGAGGTCAAGGCGTACCCGCTGACGCTGTTCTTCCTGCTCGCGTTCCTGGTCTACAACGACGGCATCCAGACCGTCATCACCCTCGCCAGCCAGTACGGCACCGAGGAGCTGCGGCTGGAGCAGAGCACCCTGATCATCACCATCCTGCTGGTGCAGTTCCTCGCCTTCGGTGGCGCGCTGAGCCTCGGCGCGCTGGCCCGGCTCATCGGCGCCTGGAAAACGGTGCTGCTCAGCCTCGTGCTCTGGACCGGTGTGATCATCGGCGCTTTCCGGCTGCCCGCCGAGGCGCCGGTGCCGTTCATGGTCCTCGGCGCGGCCATCGGCCTGGTCCTGGGCGGCAGCCAGGCGCTGAGCCGGTCGCTGTTCAGCCAGCTCATCCCGGCCGGCAAGGAGGGCGAGTACTACGGCTTCTACGAGATCAGCGACAAGGGCACCAGCTGGCTCGGCCCCCTCGCCTTCGGCCTGGTGTTCCAGCTCACCGCCTCCTACCGAGTGGGCCTGGTCTCCCTCCTGATCTTCTTCGTGGTCGGGTTCCTGCTCCTTCTGGCCGTGCCGATCCGCCGGGCCATCGTCGCGGCCGGGAACACCCCGCCCCGGGTGCTCTGACCCCGCCCGCGCCGGGCTGATCGGCCCTGGTCGATCAGATAGGCTGCCCGACCGTGACCGACGACGCCGCTGCCGCCCCGACCTGCCTGGCCCACCCGTTCCCCGGCCAGCCGCACGCTCCGGCCGGGTGCGCGGCGGCGCGGGGGCTCGACGGGCGTCCGGTGCACGCCGCGGCGTTGAAGTTCTTCTGGGGGCCGATGGACTGCGGCAAGTCCACCATGGCGCTGCAGATGAACTACAACCACGCCCGGCAGGGCCGGCGCGGGCTGGTCACCACCCGCATCGACCGGTCGCTGGGCCCACAGGTCACCACCCGCATCGGTCTGGCGCACGAGGCGATCGAGGTCACCGACGACCTGGACCTGCGGGCCCTGGTCCGGGGCCGGTGGGCCGAGGGGGAACGCGTCGACTACCTGATCTGCGACGAGGCGTGCTTCTACACCGTCGAGCACGTCGAGCAGATGGCTGAGCTGGTCGACAGCTACGACGTGGACGTGTTCGCGTTCGGCCTGGCCACCGACTTCCGGTCCTGCCTGTTCCCCGCCACCCAGCGGCTGTTCGAGCTGGCCGACGAGGTGGCCCGCATCCAGGTCGAGGTGCTCTGCTGGTGCGGCCGGGAAGGGCTGCTCAACGCCCGGGTGGTCGACGGCCGGGTGGTCCGCGAGGGCGCGCAGGTCGTCATCGGCGACACGGTCGACACCGCCGAGGTGCGCTACCAGGTGCTCTGCCGGCGGCACTACCGCAGCGGCGACCTCGGCCCCCGCGACTGACCAGCAGCGGTCACGCCCGGTCGTCTCGGGCGGCTGCCGCGGCCCGGCGCTCTCCGCCGGCCCGGCGTCGGTCGACCAGGATGACCGCGACGGTCACCACCAACGCCGCCGCCGCGCACACCGCCACCGGCGCCTCCAGTTCCACGCTCACCGGTACGAGTGCCAGCAGCAGCGCCACCGCCCCGATCCGGCTGGTCGGCCGGGCCCGCCACAGCACCGCCCGGTAGGCGGCGTGCCCGGCGAGGAACAGCGCCGGACCGCCCAGGATGAACAGCGCGGCGACAGTGTCGGCGGGCGCGCCGGGCTCGTGCAGCAGCCGCTCGTCGCCCGCCGAGGTGACGACGATGCCAGCGACCATCACCGGGTGCAGATAGTTGAACGCCACCCGACTCAACCCGCCGGTGCGCTCACCGGCGCGGACCACGACCTCCGTCGCCGCCGAGGCCGAGCGGGCGAAGTACACCCACCACAGCGCCACCGACCCGGCGAACGCCAGCACGAACGCCCCGGAGGTCACCACGCTCAGCTGCTGCGCGAGGGTGCTCCCGGTGACCAGGATCGACTCGCCCAGGGCGATGAGGATGAACGCCTGGCACCGCTCAGCCAGGTGCCCGCCCTCCACCTCCCACCGCTCGGCGCGGGTACGCCCCAGACCGGGCACGGGATACCCGATCGACAGGCCAACCACGTCACACACGATCGCCGTCGCCCACAGCGCCTCGCGGACACCCTCGCCACCCAGTCCTCCGAGCACCACAGCGCCGACGTCCCGGCGAACCACGGCAGCGTCTTCTGAAACCCGTCGACCAGCAACGGATGGCCCCGCACCGCCCACAGCGCGAACAGGGTGCGGCCCACCTGCACCGTCACGTACACCAGGGCGAAGAGCAGGCCGGTACCGGCGAACGCCCCGGGGATCGCTGCCGACAGCAGCAGGCTGCCCAGCATCAGCCCGATCAGGAGTGCCCGCACCGGCGCCCGGTCCGGGTGCAGCCAATTCGTCACCCAGGCGGTGTAGACCCACACGAACCAGACCAGCGCCAGCAGCAGCGCAGTGCGGGCGGCGCCACGCCAGTCCGCGTGTTCGATCAGATAATGCGCCAACTGGGTGATGGTGAAGATGAAGACCAGGTCGAAGAAGAGCTCCGTCGAGGTGGTCGGCTCCACCCCCCGACGCTCGCGTAGCAACCAGGGGCGCACCGGCCTCGCGACCGGCGGCTCAGAAGGGGTCACCGCAGACCCGCCAGTCCCCGCCCTCGCGGACCACCGGCAGCCGCCGTTCCTCGCTGAGCCCGCCGTCGCGGGTCAACTTCACTGTCACCGTGCCGTGCGGCCGACCGCCACTGGTCGCCACCGACACGTCGGTGATCTCGTAGTCGGTCACCATCGGCGGCGTACGCACCCAACTGGTGAAGCCGATCGCGCTCCATCGGCTGCGGGCGTCCGCGCAGAGCCGCTCGTACGCCCCGTCGCTGTCGCCGAGGGTCACCTCGCTCAGGAAACCGTCGGCGGTCTCCCGGATCGGGCCGGCGGCCTGGCGTACGGTCTGCAGGTTCCAGGAGGCCAGCCCGGCCACCCCGACGCAGCACAGCGCCACGCCGATCCCGGCGAAGGCCAGCCCGGTGCGCATCGGGCGGTGCCGCCGGGCCGGTCGGCTGTACGGCTGGCCGGCACCCACGACTACCGACCGTAGAGAACTCCGTCACAGTCGAGCACGACAAGTCGGAAACTGGGTGCGACCGGTGGGCTGCTGTGCCCTGTTCCCGGCGGCCACGGATCGTCTACCGTCGTCGCACACCCCCACAGCAGTGCCAGGGAGCCGATCGATGAACCGCTTCGTGCAGCCGGTACCACCCCCCTCCGACCCGTACGCCGGTGACGCCCTGCTGCGGTCCTGGCTGGAACGCCACCTCGGCCCGGACGGGCACGCCGCCGCGAAGGGGCGCCTGGCCGACCTGGCCGCCGACGTCACCGGGCCGCTGCGCGCCGCGCACGCCGACGCTGAGGCGCACCCGCCGACGCTGGTCCGCTACGACCCGTGGGGCGCCCGCGTCGACCGCATCGACACCTCCGCCGGCTGGCAGGCGCAGCGTGCCGCCGCCGCCCGGCACGCCGTGGTCGCGCTGCCCTACCTGCCGGACGCGCGCGGCACCTGGGGTGCGGCCGCGCGGGTGGTGCAGCACGCCCTGCTGCACCTGTACGGCCCGGAGTCGGCGACGTTCTCCTGCCCGGTGGCGATGGCCGACGGGGCGGCGGCGCTGCTGAGCCTGCCCGATGTCGACGCCGGGGTCCGCGACGCGTGGCTGCCCCGGCTGATCTCCACGGACCCGGCCACGGCCATCACCAGCGGGCAGTGGATGACCGAGTCGCAGGGCGGTTCTGACCTGGGGCGCTCCAGCACGGTGGGTCGGCCCGCCGCGGACGGTTCGTGGCGGCTGACCGGGGAGAAGTGGTTCTGTTCCGCCGCCGACGCGGCGATGGCGGTGGCGCTGGCCCGCCCGGAGGGCGCCGGCCGCGGCAGCCGCGTACTCGCCCCGTTCCTGGTCCCCCGGTACGCGGCCGACTCGCCCCTGGCCGACGGCGCCGCGGCGGACGCGCCGGCGCCGGGCGTCACCGTGCACCGGCTCAAGGACAAGCTCGGCACCCGGGCGCTGCCCACCGCCGAGATCGGCCTGCACGACGCGTACGCCGTGCCGCTGGGCGACCCGACGGTACCCGGCCTGGTCCGGGCGATGACCCTGGTCGTGGTGACCCGGGTGCACAACGCCGCCGCGGCGGCCGGGGGGATGCGGCGCGGGCTGGCGTACGCCCGGGCGTACGCCGACGCGCGTCACGTCGCCGGCGGCGCGCTGGCGTCCTCGCCGCTGCACCGGGCCACCCTGGGCACCCTCGCGGTCGACGCGGCGGGTGCGTTCGCCCTGGCCGGGCATTCGTTCGCGCTGCTCGGCCGGGTCGAGGTCGGCGGCGACCCGGCGGCCGCGGCGGAGCTGCGCATCGTGGCGCCGCTGGCGAAGCTGGCCACCGGCCGGCTCGCCGTCGGTTCCGCCAGTGAGTACGTGGAGAGCTTCGGCGGGGCCGGTTACGTGGAGGACACCGGCGTGCCCCGGCTGCTGCGCGACGCGCAGGTCCTGCCGATCTGGGAGGGCACCACCAATGTGCTCGCCCTGGACGTGCTGCGCGCGTTGACCCGGGAGGACGCCGGGGCGCCGCTGCTGAGCCGGCTCGCCGCCGCCGTCGATCTGGCCCGGCCACTGTCACCGGGCGCTGGCCGACACGCTGGCCACGACCGCCGCGCAGCTCCGCGACACCATCACCGCGGTGACCGCCGACCCGGGGGCCGAGGCGGTGCTCGCCGGTGCCCGCGGCCTGGCGCTGCGACTGGCGTACGCGCTGACCACCGCGCTGCTCGTCGAGCACGCCGCGTGGGGCGACGAGCAGGCGGAGTTGGCGGCCCGGCTGTGGGCGCGGCGTTGGCTGCGGCACGAGGAGATCGCCGAGGACGCGCACCACCACCTGGACCTGCTCTGCTGAGCGGGCGAGAAACACCGGCGTACCTGACACTGGTTGGCAGGTACGCCGGTGCAGACTGCCAGCATGACAACAACCGCCGACCTCGCCATGGTCAACCTGGACAGCTCCGACCCGGCCGCGCACGCCGCGTTCTACCACCGGGCCCTGGGCTGGGAGATCACCCACAGCCAAGCCGAGTACGCCATGATCAAGGGCGGTGGCGTTTCCATCGGCTTCGGGCTGGTCGAGGGATACCGGCCGCCGTCCTGGCCGGACCCGGCTGGTGGTAAGCGCTACCACCTCGACCTCTACGTCGACGACCTGGCCGCGGCGGAGAAGGAGTTCGTCGAGGCCGGCGCGTCGAAGCCTGAGTTCCAGCCCGGCGGCGACGGGTGGGTGGTGCTCATCGACCCGATCGGGCAGCCGTTCTGCATCTGCCCCCGCCCGCAGGGCTGAGCACCCGCGCCCACGGCCGCGCGGCGTGTCAGCGCAGCGGACCACGGGCGACGGCGGCCCGCATCGTCGCCGCGTCGCCGACCGGGACGTACTCCAACCACCAGGTGGCGCCTGCCTCGGCGAGTTCGCCGAGGTAGGCCCGCTCGGCGCATTCGTCCGGTCGGCGCCTCCGGCCGCCGATCGCCACGTCGAACGGCTGGCCGTCGGCGCGGGTGGGTGGCAGGGTGCCCACCAGCTCGCGTACCTCATCGGGGGTGAAGTCGGACCACCCGTCGGTGTCGGTGAGCTTGTAGGGCACGATGCCGTCGGCGCGGGCCGCCCGCCGCCGCACCGACCCGGCCTGGGTGCTGCCGCCGACCCAGACCGGCACCCGGGGCGACTGCACCGGCGGCGGCCGCAGCGCCACCGCGTCCGCGCGGTAGTGGGTGCCCTGGTGGCTGACCGGCGCTCCGCTGAGCAGCCCGGTCAGCAGGTCGAGACCCTCGTCGAGCATGGCGGCCCGGACGGCCACCTCGGTCGGCTCGCCGAACGCGGCCAGGCCTCGGTCGCCCGGGTCGCCGACGCCGACCGCGACCGTGGCGCGCCCCGCGCTGAGGTGGTCGAGGGTGAGCACCTCACGGGCCAGCTTCGCCGGGCGGCGCCGGGGCAGCGCGGTGACCGTGGTGCCCAACCGCACCCGACCGGTGCTCACGGCGATCGCCGTGAGCACCAGCCACGGGTCGTAGGTGGGCGGGTCGTCGCCGGAGTAGTGGACGAGATAGTCCTCCAGGAACACCCCGTCCCACCCGGCGCTCTCGGCGAGCTCACCCAGCTCGACCAGGGTGGACACCGTGACGGAGGCGCCGCCGCAGGGAAGCTCCAGACCGTGTCTCATCCATCGACCGTATTGCGGGGGTACGACCCTCAGCCGCGGCGACGGGACCGGGCCGCCCACACCACGTACGCCGGGTCGCGGTCGAGGTTGTGCCGGTCGCGGTCGTAGCGGCGGGTGGTACGGGGGTCGGCGTGGCCCATCGCGTCCTGCACGTCCTCCAACGGGACGCCCTCGGAGCGGGCGGTGGTGGCGAAGGCGTGCCGCAGCGAGTGTGGTGAGAGTTTCGCCCAGGCCGGGATGCCGGCGGCCCGGGCCAGCCGGCGGACCATCCGGAACACCGAGTGCCGGTCCAGCCGGGCGCCGTTGGCGGTGACCAGCAGCGGCCCGGTCAGCTGCGGCACCGGCACGCCGGTGGCGGCGGCCCGCTGGGCCAGGTAGGCGTCCACCGCGTACCCGGTGCCGGGGGTGAGGGCACGTCGGCGCTGCTTGCCGCCCTTGCCGACGAAGCGCACGCTGCGGTGCCCGCGCTCGGTGCCCAGGTCGGTGAGGTCCAGTGAGATCAGCTCGCCGACGCGCAGACCCAGGTCGGCCAGGAGGGCGATCGCGGCCCGGTTGCGGGCGGCCGTCGGGCCGGTGTCGGCGTCGGCCGCGCTGAGCAGCGCGTCCACCTCCTCCGGGGTGAGCCCGACCGTGGCGGAGTGGTCCCGGTCGACGCGGGGCCGGTCCGCGCCTGCGACCGGGTTGGCCGGCACCGCGCCGAGCTTGACGAGGAAGTCGTACCAGCTGGACAGCGCGGAGAGCCGGCGCGCCACGGTCGCCGGGGTCAGTGGCCGACCACTGCGCGCGCCGAGGGTGGACTCCAGGGCACGGGCGTATTCGTTGACGTGCAGGAAGTTGGCCCGCAGCGGATCCAGGTCGCGGCCGGTGCACCAGCTGAGCCAGCCGGTGACGTCGCGCCGGTAGGCGTCGCGGGTGTGCGCGGACAACCGGCGGTTGCGCAGCCACGCCTCGGTGACGTCGACCGGCCCGCCGGGCAGGGCCGGTCGGGCTGTCGGGCGGGCGAGCACCGGAGCGTCGGAGGACACCATGTGAAAAACACTCTCAGCTCGGGGTGGGTTGGCCGGGAAGGCGCGCCGAGACCACCGGCCCCGGTCGGTGTCGGGGCGCGGCGGGCCGGCTACCGTCGGGCGGTGCGTGCCAGTCGGCTGGTCTCCCTGCTGCTGCTCCTGCAGACGCGGGGGCGGATGACCGCTGCGGAGCTGTCCGAGGCCCTGGAGGTGTCGGTCCGGACGGTGTACCGGGACGTGGAGTCCCTGGGCGCCTCCGGGGTGCCGGTGTACGCCGAGCGCGGCCCGGCCGGCGGGTACCGGCTGCTCGACGGCTACCGCACCCGGCTGACCGGGCTGACCGCCGGTGAGGCCGAGGCGCTGTTCCTGGCCGGTGTGCCTGGCCCGGCCGCGGAGCTGGGCCTGGGGTCGGTGCTGGCCACCGCGGAGCTGAAGTTGCGGGCCGCGCTGCCGAGCGACCTCACCGACCGGGGCGGGCGGATCCGGCAACGGTTCCACCTGGACGCGCCGAGCTGGTTCCGCGAACCCGAGCCCACCCCGCACCTGGCCGCCCTGGCCGGCGCGGTGTGGGAGGACCGCCGGATCCGGGTGCGCTACCAGCGGTGGCAGCAACCCCGGGAGGTCACCCGCACCCTCGACCCGCTCGGCGTGGTGCTCAAGGCCGGCCGGTGGTATCTGGTCGCCGCGGCGGCCGGACAGGTACGCACCTACCGGGTGGGCGCGATCCTGGACCTGACCGTGCTGGATGAACCCGCCGACCGGCCGCCCGGCTTCGACCTGGCGGGCTGCTGGCAGGAGCACACCGAGCGCTACGAGAGCAGCGTCTATCGCGCCGAGGCACGGGTGCGGATGACCGTGGCGGCGCTGGCGCGGACGGTGCACCTCTTCCCGCCGGCGATGAGTCGGGCGGCGCGCGACGCCGCCGGCGCTCCGGACGCGGACGGCTGGTTGGTCACCACCGTGCCGATCGAGTCGGTCCGGCACGGCCACGTCGAGATGCTCAAGCTCGGCGCGCAGGTCGAGGTGCTCGCACCGGCCGAGTTGCGTGAGCTTGTCGCCGGCACCGCGCACGCGCTCGCCGCGCTCTATCCACCGACCCCCGGCACGGGAGAGCCGAGCTGCTTCTCGAACCAGTGCTCGGCGTACGGGCCGTGCGAGAACGCCGGGATCTCGACGTAGCCGTGCCGGGCGTACAGGGCGCGGGCCTCGACCAGGTCGTTGCGGGTGTCCAGCCGGATCCGGTCCACCCCGGCCGCCTGAGCCCGCTGCTCGACGGCGGCCAGCAGCGCGGCGCCCCCACCGGCGCCGCGATGTGCGGGGCGGATGAACACCCGGGTCAGCTCGGCCCAGCCCGGCTGCCACCGCAGCCCGGCGCAGCCGGCCAGGTCCCCACCGCGGTGGGCGAGCAGGAGCAGGCCGGACGAACCCGCCAGGTCGTCGTCGGGCAGTTCGGCCAGCGCCAGATCAACCTCGCCGGGCAGCGCGGGGCGGCGGTGGTAGCGGACCACCATCTCGGTCATGTACTCGCGGAGCAGCAGTGTCGCGTCGGGCTGGTCGGGCTGGACTGCGGTGGTCACCCAGGTGGGTTGGAGTGTGCTGGTCACCTGTCGATCATCAGCACCCGGTCAACGCGTTTTGTCCACCGTCCGGACCGGACCGGCGTCTGCGGCCCGGACGCTACCGACGGCGACCTGGAAACAGGGCGATCAGCACGACAGCCACGGCCACGTGCATCGCGCCGAGGGCCAGCTTGGCACCAGCGGTGGCCTCGGTGCCGAGCAATGGGCCGAAGGACAGCAGGGTCACCAGGACGGCCAACGAGATCCAGATGAGGCGGGCGGTGCGGGGGAAGAACCGCTCCAGCAGGGCCAGCGTCGCCCAGCCCAACAGGGCCGCGCCGAGGGCGATCCCGAAGATCTCGCCAAGCCCGATGACCAGGGCGGGTTGCCCCGGGCTCTCGACGGTGTAGTCGACCCCGGCAGCCTCGCCGATTCCCCAGATGGCCAGGCAGGCCACGACGGCTGCGGCGACGCCGAGGGTGCGGCGGCGCAGTGCCGACGTGGTGGCAGTGGTGGTGACGGATGGTTCGGCGGTCGCGCTCATACGGGCTCCTCGGTCAAGGGGACGAACGAGTGCGACCGTATCAGATAGTCCCGGACGAGACTATCTTCTTCGGGATTAGCAACCGGAGCGACCGCCGGGCGCGTACGGGGAGGAGCGGGCCAGCGGACCGTTCACCAGCGCGGTGAGCGCACGCAGGAAGGCCTCCCGATCCTGCTGGGGCAGCGTGGCGAGGAGCTCGTCCTGGATGCGCCGCACGACATCCTGCGCCCGCTCGAGGACCTGCTCGCCTGCCGGCGTCACCGCGACCAGCCGGGCCCGTCGATCCGACGGCGCTGGGCGACGTTCGGCGAGCCCGGCCCGCTCCAACTGGTCGAGGGTGACGACCATGGTGGTCTTGTCCACCCCGCACCGTTCGCCGATCTGCCGCTGGGTCAGGTCCCCGGTACGGGCCTGCGCCAGCACGTAGTGCGCCCGTGGTGAGATGCCCAGCTCGGCCAGGCCGGCGGCGTGCTCGGTCTGGAGCGCGTGACTTGCCCAGGAGAGCAGGAACAGCAGGTCCGGCGGGCCGTCGGCGGGCGAGCAGGAGGTCATGCAGGGAGGCTAACAACATGCTCCGCGACGGGACGGTTCGCGGGCCGGACGATCAGGATCGTTGGTAGATGCCGTGCTCGCGGATGAGGAGCTGCTCGTCGATGAGGTAGCGGCGCAACGTGGCGTGGTCCGACCCGCCGGCGGCGCACCACGGCTTGAGCGCCTCGTCCACGGCCCGCTCCGGGTAGCGCGTTCCCGGCTCGAACGACCGTTCCGCAATGTGCGCCAGCAGGACCCGCCGCCGACCGCGTTGCGCCGGCAGGCCCACCAGCACACCGGAGCGCAGGAACGTCCGCAGCACCGGGTCGTCGGCCGGCTCGGCGTCGTCCGCCTGACGACGCTCGCGCGCCGACGCCAGCAGCGACACCTCGTCGGCCACCAACGCTCCGTCAAGGCCCGTCACCAGGCCCGCGTCGGTGAGCCGGCGGACGCCGGTGAGCACCGCCCGCGGCGGCAGGCCGGTCCGCTCGGCGATCTGGGCCGCGCCGGCCGCACCCAGCACGATGGCCGCGAAGACCCGCCGGCGTCCGTCGTCGGCCAGGGCCCCGGCCAGAGCGTCCGCTGTCATGCCGGTCACCCTTTCATCGACGGTACGCCGACCGCCAGGCGATTTTCCGGTGCGTCCGGGCTCAGGCGGCCGGTTGCTCGGCGACGAGCAGCACCCGGCGCAGCAGGTCGGAGAGCAGCCGCCGCTCCGCAGGGGTGAGCGCGTCGAGCAGCCGGTGCTCCTCGGCGCCCCGGACGTCCATCGCCCCGTGCCACGCCGCCCGGCCGGCGTCGGTGAACTCCACATCGACCCTGCGCCGGTCGACTGTGGACGGGGTCCGCCGCACGAAGCCGCGCTCGACCAGGCTGTCGACCCGCGCGGTGATCGAGGCGGGCGCCATCGCCAGATCCGCGGCGAGTTCCGAGGGCGCGGCACGTCCCTGCCGGCCGGCGAGCGCGTGCAGCGTGTCGTACTCGTGTGCTGGCAGGTCGAAATCCACCAGGACCCGCTCCTTCACGGTGCGCAGGTGACGGGTCAGGACGCCCATCCGGGTCACCGCCCCTTCGACGTCCGGGTCGAGGTCGGGCAGGACGGGCAGCCAGCGCTCGACGTGCCCGTCGACGGAGTCGTGGGTGCTCATCGCCAGAGCTTACCGCACCAAAATATTCATTGCCGAAATATTCGATGCCGAAGTACCTTGGATCGGTGACCTCTCCTCTGCGCACCCGCTCCTTCCGGCTGCTGTTCCTGGGCCGGACCGTCTCCGCGGTCGGCGACGCCGTGGTGCCCGCCGCCCTGGCCCTGGCCGTACTGCGGGCCACCGGTTCGACCGGCGCGCTCGCCGTCGTCCTCGCCGCGGCGATGGTTCCCCGGCTGCTCCTGCTGCCACTCGGCGGCGTCGTTGCCGACCGGTTCGACGCCCGCCGGGTGGCTCTGCTGGCCGACCTGGTCCGCTGCGCGACCCAGCTCGCGGTCGGCGTGGAGCTGCTCGGCGGCGAGCCGTCGCTGACCACCGTCGTGGTGGCCTCGGCGCTCGGCGGCACCGCCTCGGCGTTCGCCATGCCGACCGCCTCCCCGCTGGTGGCCGGCACCGTCGAACCGGCCGCCCGGCAGCGGGCCAACGCCCTGATGGGGATCACCGCCAACACCAGCCGGCTCGCCGGCCCGGCGCTGGCCGGCGCACTCATCTGGGCCGCCGGACCCGGCTGGGCGTTCATCATCGACAGCGCGTCGTTCGCGCTCAGCGCCACGCTGCTCGCGCTGGTCCGGATCCGGCACGTGCCGGTGCCCCGCCGCTCCGTCGTCGCCGACCTGCGGCACGGCTTCGGCGAGGTGCGAGCCCGCGACTGGTTCTGGACCAGCCTGATCGGGCATGGCGTGTGGAACGGCGCCGCCGCCGTCCTGATGACCCTCGGGCCGGCCATCGCCATCGACCGCCTCGGCGGCGAGGCCACCTGGGTGCTGCTGTTGCAGGCCGGCGCGATCGGCATGCTCACCGGGTCGCTGCTGGCCGGGCGGATCCGACTCCACCGGCCGGTCCTGCTGGCCAACCTCGGGCTGGCCAGCTACGCCGCGCCACTGCTGCTGCTCGCCGTCGCCGCGCCTGCCCCGGCGGTGATCGTCGCCTACGGGGTCGCCTTGACCGCCCTCGGCTATCTCAACCCGGTCTGGGAGACCGTCGTGCAGCACCAGTTCCCGCCCGAGGTGCTGGCCCGGGTCACCTCGTACGACTGGCTGGCGTCGCTGGGCGCCGTGCCGCTGGGTTACGCCCTGGCGCCCCTGGCCGCGGACACCTTCGGGGCACCCGTACCGCTGGCCGTCGCCGGCCTGCTGGTCCTGGCCGCCTGCGCCGGCACCGCGCTGGTCCCCGGCGTGCGCCAGCTCACTTGGCCGGCGACCACGGCACCGCGACCGGTCGAACCCGCCGTCGCCGACGCGCGGTGAGCGGGTTCGACCGGTCGCCGGATCATTCTCCGGTCGGCCCACCCGCAAGCTCGGTCACGACGTCGAGGTGGCCGAGGTGGCGGGCGTACTCCTGGAGCAGGTGGAACAGCACCCGCTCCAGCGACGCGGGTTCGGCGCCGTCCCATCGCGGGCCTGGCGCGCCGATCTCCGCCAGGTCGTGGGCCGTCACCACCGCGCTGGTGTGCGCACCCTGCGCCCGCAGCGCCGCCACCAGCTCCGAGCGGGTCTCCTCCGGGGCGACGTACCAGCGATCCCCCCGGCGGTCACCCCACGGCTCGGGGACGTCCCGGCCCTGGAAACCCCACTCGATCCAGCGCAGCTCGACGTACCGCAGGTGCTTGAGCAGCTCCAGCGGGGTCCAACCCGACGGCAGGCCGCTGCGCCGCAGGTCCGACTCGGCCAGCGCCGACACCTTGGTCAACACGGACTCCCGGAAGTAGTCCAGGTAGCGCAGGAAGACCTCGGTGCGGCTGCCGGCGGGGCTCGTGGGCTCGGGGAAGGGCGTGGTCATCGGCCCATTGTGCGGGGCGGGTCAGCCGGCGGGCAGGTCGCGCCCACGCTGCTGAACACCGGCGGCGCCATACGGATAGTCACCCACCGGTGGGGCGCTCGCCTCGTCCAGCAGCCGGGTCTGCTCGGCGTCGAGGACCAGGTCCGCGGCGGTCAGGTTGTCGTCGAGCTGCGCCGTGGTGCGCGCCCCGAGGATCACCGAGGTGACCGCCGGACGGGCCGCCAGCCAGGCGAGCGACACCGCGGACATGGACACGCCCCGCTCGCCGGCAACCTGGCCGACCGCGTCGATCACCCGCCAGGTGCGGTCCTGGGCGTTGCGGCCCGCGTACGCCTCGACGCCGCGCTGCGGATTCTCGCCGAGTCGGGTGGCCCCGGTGGGCGTGCTGTCCCGCCGGTACTTGCCGCTCAGCCAGCCACCGCCCAGCGGCGACCACGGCAGGATGCCGATGCCCTCGTTCTCACAGACCGGCACCAACTCGAACTCGATCTCCCGGGCCAGCAGGTTGTACTGCGGCTGCAGGGTTACGATCGGGGCGAGGTTGAGGTGCTGGCTGAGCAGGGCGGCCTTCTGCAACTGCCAACCGGTGAAGTTGCTGACCCCCGCGTAGCGGATCTTGCCCGCGCGGACCGCGTCGTCGAAGAACCGCAGCGTCTCCGGCAGCGGGGTCAGCGGGTCCCAGGCGTGCGCCTGGTAGAGGTCGACGGCCTCGACGCCGAGTCGCCGGAGGCTGGCGTCCAGGGCACGGGTGAGGTGCACCCGGGACAGGCCGGCGTCGTTCGCCCCCGGGCCCATCGGGAACCGCCCCTTGGTGGCGATGACCAACCGGTCGCGCACGCCGGGCCGCGCGGCCAACCAGCGGCCGACGATCTCCTCGGAGACCCCGGCGGAATAGACGTCGGCGGTGTCGATGAACGTGCCGCCGGCCTCCACGAACCGGTCCAGCTGGGCGAAGCTGCCCGCCTCGTCGGTCTCCGCGCCGAAGGTCATCGTGCCCAGACACAGGGTCGACACCACCGTGCCGGTGGCGCCCAGAGTGCGATAGCGCATGTCTTCCTCTCAGTCGAGCGACCTTGCCGATCTTGCCACCGCCGCCCTGGCCTCGACCGCGGGGGCGGTCGCTTGCGGGACCCGGACCCCGAGGCGAGAGGAAGGTGACTCGTCCGTCCGCAAAGAACCTTGGGACCGTTCGTCCTGTTTCATCACTCAGGAAACCTGTTGGGGTGTTTGGTGGCTTTTGCGTCTTTCGTCCTGTCTTGCCCCTCAGTACACGGATGGGCTGTACAGTGCTGTTTGCCGGCTAAATCCTGTCTCATTACTCAGCGGGCGATCGTTCCTTTCGACCGCTAACAGCCCATATTTCGGGATATGCGAATGCCGAAACATCCGTCGAAGCCTGTGTCGCGAATCAGGACATACGCCAACAAGCTCCCCATAACCTCGACCGGTGGCTGTTCACATGTCTTTCGATGGGTTGCCAGGTCGCCCTCAGCACGTTCTGCCCGCTGTCCTGTCCCGACCCATCGAACCGGTGTTCGTGGACGCCACTGGGCGGCGTGGTCCTGCTGCAGACCGCGGCGCCGGCACTGGGCGGGCCGGTGGATTCGGTACTGACCGACCTGGCCACGTTCGGCGCCTGCTGGCTCCTGGGCTTCGCACACCGCGACGGTCAGCTGCAACGGCTCCCACTTCGGTCCCTGCTGGCCCTGGCGGCACTGTGCCCGGGACTCGCCGTCGGCTGGCTCGTCACCCACCCGGGCGGCGGGCTCGACCTCAACGACATCCCGGTGGCGCAGGCATTCTGGTCGCTCGGAATCGTGCTGCTGCTGTTGCGGGTGTCCCCACCGATGACCTGGCTGGCCCGGATCCGGCCACTCGACCGGCTGGTCACCGGGTTGAACAGCCGGGCCCTGACCATCTACCTCTGGCACAACGCCGCCATCGCGGTCTGCTTCGCCGTCGGCGACCTGCTCGGGGTCTGGCGCCTCGGCAAGCTGGGCTACCTGGTGGTGGCCCTGGTGCTTCTCACCGGCCTGGTTCTGGCCCTCGGTTGGATCGAGGACCTCAGCGCCCGGCGGTCCCCTCGTTTGCTGCCCTGGCCCCGGCCGCAGCGAACAACAGGGCGGGATCGGGCAGTACAGCCGGCTTCGGGGGCCGCCGTGGCCGATGAACAGGACGTTCCAGAAGTGCGCCACGAACACGCTCGATCAGTACTGACGTGAGCGTTGTTCCACGCGAAAGCACGCCGCGACGGCATGGCCGGAAACGACACGGCCCGGCTGAGCCGCCGCCGGCGGGAGACGGTGATGGGGGTGATCACCGTCGGCCGGCACGGGCCTCGCCTCCTACGGGCCCGTGCCGGCCACCCAACAGAAGGCACAGTGAAGCGACCGCGACGGCGAGGTGCCGGCGAGGTCCGGGCCAGCAGGCTTCTGCCAGCCCGGTTAACGGAGAGGAGACGGTGATGTGGCAGCTGCCCACACCGGCAGAGCAGGAGCTGTGGAACGCCGTGGTGGCCGGGGTGCGAGCGGCCAACCAGAAGGACCACGCGCAGTTCCAGACTTCCATCGACCGCCTTCTGCGGCTGCCCCACGCGTGGGCGCACCAGGTCCTCAGGGACACCGCAGGGCTGCTCGCCGAGAAGCTGGACCCGGACGGGTGGGATCGGTGGTCGCTGCTGGCCGTACTGCTCCCTGGCGGTCACCGACCGCCGGTCACCGACCTACCCGGCGAACCGGAGCACACGCGGCATCGACTACTGCTCATCGCCCAGCTGGCGGACGCCGCGCAGGTCGGCGTCGGGGCATTCGTTGACGTCGCATTGGGCAAGAACAAGCGGGCTGGTGGAACTCTCGCCGTATCGGTCCCCCACTGCCGGACCGGGCGCTGACGCCCGAAGCAGCCAGATGGAGGGCGTGAGCAGCGCGGTGGATCGGTGATGATGGGTGCGTGAGCGAACCCGGCACCGCCACCGACCGCCCCCACCAGCCGGCCCCAACGTCCCCGCCGCCGGGGCCATCGACGCCCGGCCCCCGCACGCTCGGGCCGTGGCTGGTGGCCGCGGCGGTCAGCGTGACGCTGCTGGTGCTCGCCGGCCGCTACGGCTATCACCGCGACGAGTTGTACTTCCTGCTCTGCGGCCGGCACCTCGACTGGGGCTACGTCGACCAGGGTCCGCTGGTCCCGGCGCTGGCCCGGCTGCTCGACACGATCGCGCCCGGCAACCTGGTCGTGCTGCGCACCCCGTCGGCACTGCTGGCCGGTGGTGCGGTCCTGCTGGTCGCCGCCATCGCCCGGGAGCTGGGCGCCGGCCGGGGCGGGCAGAGCTTCGCGGCGCTGCTCGCCGGGCTGTCCGGCATCGTGCTCGCGGGCGGGCATCTGCTCAGCACCACCACCGTCGACCCGCTGGCCTGGCTGGCCGCCGTGCTGTGCGCGGTGCGGCTGCTGCGCACCGGCGACAGCCGGTGGGCGCTCGGCATCGGGCTGGCACTCGGCGTGGGCATGCTCAACAAGCTGCTGCCCGCGCTGCTGGCCGTGGGCCTGATCGCCGGGGTGGGCATCGCCGGGCCGCGCCGGCTGCTGCGCGACCGGTGGGTGCTCGCCGCCGCCGGGATCGCGGCGCTGCTGGCCGCGCCGAACCTGATCTGGCAGGCCGCGCACGGGTTTCCGCAGCTGTCGGTGGCCGCCTCGATCTCCGGTGGCGACAGCTCCTACAGTGGCCGCCTCGACGCGCTGACCCTCCAGTTCGTCATCATCAGCCCGTACGCGGTGCCGATCTGGATCGCCGGGCTCGTCGCGTTGCTGCGCCGGTCGGCGTGGCGGGCGTACCGGGCGGTGGGCTGGTCGTGGCTGGTCGTGGTCGGCATCGTGCTGATCGCCGGCGGGAAGGGCTACTACGACGCGCCGCTGCTGCTGGTCCTGACCGCCGCCGGGGCAACGGTCATCGCCGCCTGGGCGTCGCGCGGTGCGGTCGGGCCGCGCCGGAGTCTGCTCGCGCTGGGCGCGGTGCCGCTGTTGCTACCCAACATCGTGCTGCTGCTGCCGGTGCTGCCGGCCGACCGGTTGCCCGGCTTCGTGGTGGACGTCAACTACGACGCCGGTGAAACCATCGGCTGGCCGGCGTTCGCCGACTCGGTCGCCACCGTCCACCGTGGCCTGCCACTTCAGGAGCGCTCGCGGACGGTCATCCTGACCGGCAACTACGGCGAGGCCGGCGCGCTGGCCCGCTACGGCCCGGCCCAT
This sequence comes from Micromonospora sp. NPDC005087, assembly GCF_042872965.1. NCBI lineage: Bacteria > Bacillati > Actinomycetota > Actinomycetes > Micromonosporales > Micromonosporaceae > Micromonospora > Micromonospora sp. NPDC005087. The sequence continues at coordinate 804,221 of NZ_JBIALB010000001.1, forward strand.
GATCTGCCCCGCGCGTATTCCGGGCACAACAGCATGGTCGACTTCGGCCGACCACCCGCCGACGCCGACGTGGTGATCGTCGTCGGGTGGGAACGCTCCGCCCCGCTGAACGCCTGGTTCGACGAGTGCGCACTCGCCGGGCGGGTGGACCAGCGGGTCGAGGTGGACAACGACGAGAACGGCGGCCCGATCTTCGTGTGCCGGGGGCTGCGGCGTCCGTGGGCGCAGATCTGGGACACCGAGGTACGCCACGCCGGCTGACGGCGGGTCAGTGGTCGTTGGCGCCGGTCAGCCAGGTGCCCACCGCGGGCAGTGCCTCCGGGCCGGAGTCGGTGCCGACGTCGCGGGCGAGATCGGCGATCGTGACCGCGGCGAGCGCCTCGCGCCACGCCTCCTCGGCGGTCCACATGGCGCGGGCGACCGGGCACGCCCGGGTGCAGGCGTTGGCCGGGGTCGCCATCGGGCCGCGTTGTCGGATCTCGGTGCAGACGAAGGCGGGCCCGGGGCCGTCGACGGCCCGCACCACGTCGAGCAACGTGATGCTTCCCGGTGCGCGGGTCAGCGCGTAGCCACCGGACTTGCCCTGCACGGAGTGGATGAGGCCGGCGCGGGCGAGCGACTGGAGCTGCTTGGCGAGGTAGCTGCTGGAGACGTCGTGCAGTTCCGCGAGCTTGGCCGCCGGGACGGGCCTGCTGCTGACCGTGAGGACGACGCAGCAGTGCAGCGCCCACTCGACCCCGCCGGACATCTTCATCGCTTCACCCTAGCCACCCCGATACTCGGACTCATCCTATCCGAGTACAGTTCCCGGACATAAGAAGTCCGAGTATCCGGCCCGGCAGAGACGTCGCCGGACAAACGGGCTGCAATCACCACAGGGAAGGTGGAACGAACATGAAGATCGCCGTGATGGGCGGGACCGGCCTGATCGGGTCCCAGGTCGTCAAGATCCTGCAGGCGGCCGGGCACGACGCGCTGCCGCACTCCCAGTCGACCGGGGTCGACCTCCTCACCGGGCAGGGTCTGGCCGAGGCGCTCAAGGACACCGACGTCGTCGTCAACCTGACGAACTCGCCGACCTTCGACGACGCCTCCCCCGCCTTCTTCCAGACGACCATGGACAACCTCCTGACCGCCGCCGAGCGGGCCGGCGTCGGGCACGCGGTGGTCCTCTCCATCGTGGGCGTCGACCTGGTCCCCGACCTGGCCTACTACCGCGCCAAGGCCCTCCAGGAGGACATCCTCAAGGCCGGTCCCGTTCCGTACTCAATCGTCCGCGTCACCCAGTTCTTCGAGTTCGTCGACGCGGTCATGTCCTGGACCGCCGACGAGAACACCGTCCGCCTGCCCAGCCGCCCGCTGCAGCCCATGGCGGCGGCCGACGTCGCCCAGGCCGTCGCCGACGTCAGCATGGGCGCTCCCCTGCAGGGCACCCGCAACGTCGCCGGTCCCGACGTCTTCCCGCTCGACGAGCTGGGCCGAATCACCCTCGCCGCCAAGGGCGACCAGCGCACCGTCACCACCGACGACAGCGCCGGGATGTTCGCGGCGACGCCCAGCGGCGTGCTGATCGCCACCCAGGACGCCGTGATCGCGCCCACCTCCTACCGGGACTGGCTCGCCCGCTGACCCTGGCAAGCAGGGTGGTGTCCGGCGTCGGGACCATCGGTCGCCCCGACGCCGGAGGGCCGCGGACGAGCGACCCCGGGTGCCCACTCAGCTATTCGGGCGGACCGCCCCGGCATGCAGGACACTCAGGTGTGACCGCGTCGAGTGGCGCGGGGTCCGGCGCCGCGACAGCGTACGGATCAGGTCGGCGTGCACGCGCTGCTCGTCACGAGGGCTGAGCCCGAGCTGATTGTGCAGCAGGTGGACCAGGTCGAACGTCATCGCGCCGTCGTACCCGGGGGCGCGGCGGCACGCCTCCAACAGGCGCGACCAGCAGGTCAGCGGATGACGTTCGGTGGCCAGCGCGGCGGAGATCCGCTGCCAGCGAGCGCCCGGCAGGACGGTCACGCCCTCGGACGTGGTGGGCTCGGCCCCGCTCCGCACGGCGGGACAACTGCGCACGGCCGCCACCATCGCAAGGTCGGCGGCGGCGGCGAGCCGGGCCTGGCGACCAGGGGTCATTCCGATCAGATCGACCGCCACGCCGACCAGTCGTGGATCGCGGGCCGACGGAGCGCCGAGGTCCGGGGCGTGCACGGGCCCCTCCGCACCGACCGCCGCACACAGCCCGGCCAGTCGGGCCGCCAGCAGTCGCGGCGCGCGGCCCAACAGGTGGAGGTTGACCACCCGGGGCGACTGTCGGGTGAATGACCAGCCGGACAGTTCGTCGGCGGCCTGGAGGTCGCGCAGCAGTGGACTGACACCGCGGGTGAGGAACGCGTCGGCCACTGCGGCGCGGGGCGGCAATAGGCACTGGAATGCGTGCCATCGCTCCGACTCGTTCAGCATCCCCTCCACATTTACCGAATTGTCCAGATAGGATCGGTAATGAACGGTCATCCGAAGTCCCCCCAAGGCGTCGCACCGCCGGAGTCGACATTAAGCGACGCAGAACGATGCGACAGTAGGGGAAACCCCACATTGTCGTGTACCCAACGCAACCGTCGGTACGCGCTGGGTCAAGAACGAAGTCCACTATTTCGGTTTTTGGGTATCAACATTTGCTCTCTTCGGCAATAGGACCAACCGGTCGCGTGATCGCCGTTCTTGGCTTGCCACCCTAGAGTTGCATCTGCCGCTCGCCCGAGCGCCGGCAATTGGCACCGCCGGCATCGGGCACGCCGAGAGGCCCGAACGGGACACATCCTGGGGGTGGCAGTTGAAACTGGACCGAAGCTCGCCGCATCGTCGCGGACAACCAGGCCGCCCGGCCGTCGTCGCACCGCACGACGCGCGTCCGACCGCGCCCACGCGGCGGCGCACCTCTGCGGGCGGCGCCGCACGAGCGTTCGTCGCGGACCACCGATGAACACCAGCGAGGAGGACCTCGCCCCGACAGTGTCGGGCGACCCTCTCGAGCCCCTGGTCGGCCGCAACTGCGCGCTCGACCTGTTCGACCGGGCACTGGCGAGTGTCCGCGACGGCCAGCCAACGATGATCGAGTTCGTGGGCGACCCCGGCACGGGCAAGACGCGGCTGCTGCGCGAGGTCGCCGCGCGGGCCCGACGGGCCGGCGTACCGGTGCTGGCCGCCGCCGGGCGCGACGGTGACCAGGTCGAGGCGGCCCTCGCCAGTCTGCTGGACGCGCCGGCGACCCCGCTGCTGTTCCTCGTGGACGACCTGCACACCGTCTCGCCCGCGACGGCGGCCCTGCTGGGCCGACTCGCGCAGGTGCCGTCCCCAGGTCTGCTGTGGGTCACCGCGTACCGGCCGCGGCAGATGCCCTCCTGCGCGACGGCGGCGCTCGCCGCCGGGATCTACCTGAGCCGCCGGGCGGTCACCCTGAGCCCGCTCGATCCGGCCAGCGTCGCCGCGCTGCTCGGGCTGCCGGAAGGGCGCGCCGCCCAGCGGGTGCACGTGCTCTCCGGCGGTGTGCCCCGCTACGTGCTGGCCTACCGGCCGGGCGCCTTGGACGGTCCGGTCGCCGCCCTGCGTGGCCTACCCACCGAGCTGCCCGTCGACGTCACCGGCGCGGTCCAGCTCGACCTCGACGGGCTGACCGACGAGCAACGGCAGATGCTGGAGGTCGTCTCGGTGTGCCCGTGCGGGTTCGAGCCGGCACTGGCCGCGGCGTTGGCCGGCCGCGGCCCGGAGGTCACCAGCGATCTGCTGGACGCGCTGGTGGCCGCCGACCTGTTGCGCACCGACCCCACCGAGGCGTCGACCCTGTCGTTCCGCCACGAGGTGGACCGCACCGTGGTGTACCGCTCGCTCTCCCCCGGCCGGCGACGACGACTGCACGCCACGGCGGCCAGCGTCCTGCGCGATGCCGGACATCCGGTGAGCCGGTACGCCGAGCACCTGTCGGCCAGCGGGCAGTGCGCCGAACCAGCGACGGCCGACGCGCTCATCGAGGCCGCGGAGAGCGCGCTGGCGCCCCGACTCGACGCGATCCGCTGGTTGACCAACGTGCAACGGCTGCTGCCCGCCGCCGAGGTCACCGAGCCGCGCCGCACCCGGCTGGAGTTCGCCATGGCCGACGCGCTGGTCGGTGCGGGCCACCTGCGCCAGGCCCGCACCCTGTTGCAGGAGCTCACCCGCCGTCCGCTCGCCGACTGCGACCAGCGGCTGCGGGCGCTGGCCGCGCGGGCGCGCGTGGAACGACTGCTGGGCCGGCCGTTCGACGCGTACGCGCTGCTGCTGCCGCACCGCGACGAGCGGGTCGCGCCGCGCACCCGTTTCCTGCTGACCACCGAGACGGCGATCGCCGGAGTCCTCAGTGGATCCGTGAACGCGGTGGAGGACGCACGGGGTCTGGATCTGCTGGCCGCGCAGACCGGTGAGCCGGTCTGCGCCACGACGGCGGCGGTGGTGCAGGCGTTCGTGGCGGCGTACAGCGACTGCGGGATTCACGTGCCGGAGACACTGGACCGGGCATCGTCCGAGGTGGACGCACTCGCCGACACCGATCTCGCCCAACACCCGGACCTGCTGGCCCTGCTCGGTTGGGCGGAGTACTTCCACGAACGGGAACGCTCGGCCCTGCACCACTTCGACCGCGCGCTGGACATCTGTTGCCGCTCCGGTCTGGTGGCGCTGACCCCCTGGCTGCTGGTCGGCCGGTGCGCGGTGACCGCCCGGTTGGGCAACCTGGACCGCGCCCGATTCGAGGGCGAGGACGCCGAGGAGGTGGCCGTCGCCATGGGCGTCGACCCCTTGGTGGCGCTGGCGCGCGCGTACCGGGCGATCGCCGTGGCGTGGCGCAGCGGCCCGACGGCGGGCCGTCAGCTGGCCGACGCCGCCGTGTTGGACGCCGGCACCCGGCGGGAGAACTGGTACGACGGGGCGAGCCAGCGGGTGGCGGTGCGCCTGCGGTTCCTGGCCGGTGACCGGGCCGGCTCGACGTCGACGTTGCTGCGGGCCTGCGGCGGAGACGGTCTCGACCACGTCGAGCTGACCAATCGGGCGTGCTGGGCCTCGGCGCTGGCCGAGATGGCCCACAAGGCCGGTCGTCGGGACACGGCGGCGCGCTGGTTGACCGTGGCCGAGCGGTACGCCGAACGGCTGGGGCTACGGGGGCAGAGCGCGCTGACCCGGACCGCCCGGGCCCGGCTGACCCTGGAGGCCGATCCGCGGCGCGCGGCAGAGCTGGCCGCCGCCGCGGCGGACACCTTCGCGACCCTCGGTTGGCGACTGGAGGAGGCATCGGCACGGCTGGTGCGGGCACGGGCCCTGTGTGAGGCGCGGGAGTGGGCCGCAGCCGAGGTCGAGCTCGCCGAGACGCGGCGCATCGCGGAGCTGGTCGACTCCCCGCCGCTGCGGAGAGCCGTGGCCGGCGAGCAGAGTCGTGCCGCGGGCGCGGCCGGGCGCCTGCCGGATGCGGTCCCCGGCGGGGAGCTGACCCTGACGCGCCGGGAGTGGGACATCGCCCGGCTGGTGGCGGCGGGTGCGAGCAACGCCGAAGCCGCGGACCAGGTGTACGTGACGGTCAAGACGGTGGAGGCTCACCTGACCCGCATCTTCCGCAAGACCGGGGTGTCGTCGCGGGCCGGGCTGGCGGCGCTGCTGGTCTCCGGAGGGGTCAACCATCGAGGGTCTGGCGAGGATCGCGGGTCCGCACGGAGAACCCGATTTGATCAGTGATGCCCACTATCAAACGGAGATGAGGGATAGGCGTCCCGTGGGGAGTGTCGGATATCTCGCCTTCTGCCTGCCAGAATCTGATATCTTGTCTCCCACCAACGGCCAAACCCGACAGGGTTGACCGGCGGGCCGGAAGCCGCACTGGCTCTCCCGGAGATGCGCAAGAAAGGCATCGTCGTGAGTCAATACATCATCACCATCGTGCCCGTCGAGGACGACGGTGAGGAGATCACCGGCCCCGTGGCGCAGACCGTCGTCCGTCTGGAGACCGGGAACGGCCACCCGGTCGTGCGGGAGCTCACCGTCCGCGCGCCACAGAGCGCCGGCCTGACCGGCGAGCTGCCGTACGTCGACTTCGACGCCCTGCTGCGCGCCTTCATCCCGCCGCAGGACCGAGACCGGAGCCGCCCGGTCGGCGACATCCCGCCGGCCGCCTCCCGTCCGGCCGTGACGGTCGGGCCGGTCCCCGCAACCACCGCCGCGGCCCCCCGCCCGCAGACGCCCCGCCCCGCCCACCGGGCCGCTGAAGCCGAGCGGCTCAGCCGGCTCAAGGCCGGGCGCGCCTACCGCCGGGCACCCGACCCCGCGGACCTGGAGGCGGTCTACGAGCAGGTCGGCACGATCAGCCGGGTGGCCGAGCACTTCGACGTCCCGGTGCACACGGCGCAGGGCTGGATCAGCCGGATGCGCCGCAAGCACGATACCGAGGTCAACGCCGGCTGACTCCGGGCTCGGCTGCCGGGTCGGGCACGTCGGCCAGCGCGTCCGCCACCGCTGGCGCCGCCCGGTCCAGCCAGAGCCCGATGCCGACCTCCGCCGTGTCGAAGTCCCGTTCGAGCACGCACAAACCCGAGGTGGGTACGCACGCGCCCACCTCGGCCAGGAGGGCACCCAGGTAGGTGTCGACGACGTGCCGATGACCGGATCGGGCCGCGGTCATCAGCGGCACCGCCACCACCCCGGCCAGCGCGCCCCGGGGCAGCACGTCGACGAAGAGCTTCAACAAACCGCTGTACGCCGCCTTGAACGTGGGACTGGCCACCAAGAGCAGCCCCGGTCGGCGTACCGCTTCCAGCACCTCGTCGAGGGTCTCCGGCCGGCTGCCCTGACCGACCAGCTCGGCCGTCAGCTCGGACAGGTCGATCACGGTCGGCGTTGCGACCGGGGTCGGGCAGTGGGTCAGCCGGGCCCGCAGCGCCGCCGCGGTGGCCAGCGCGACGGTCCGCGTCCGCGAGTGCGGCTTCGGGTTGCCGATCAGTGTGGTCATCGGCAGTTCCGTGCCGGACGACGTCATCGGCCCACCGCCAGCTCCGGGGTCCGCGCGGCGCCGGCGTCGAGGAGACCGTCGTGCCGCAGCAGCGGCAGCACCCCCTCACCGAACCAGTACGCCTCCTCCAGGTGCGGCTGCCCGGACAGGATCAGATGCTCGACCCCCGCGGCGTGGTATTCGGCGATCCGCTCCGCGACCTCCTCGTGGCTGCCGACCAGCGCCGCGCCGGCGCCCGGCCGGATCAGGGAGTAGCCCGCCCAGACGTTCGGGTACACCTCCATCCGGGCGTTGCCGCCCGCGTGCAGCGCCGCCGCCCGCCGCTGCCCCTCCGAGTCGGTACGGGCGAACCGCTGGCGGGCGGCGGTGATGCGCGCCGAGTCGACGCCGGCGAGCAGCCGGTCCGCCTCAGCCCACGCCTCCCGGGCGGTGTCCCTGGTGATCACGTGCAGTCGACTCCCGGTGCGCAGCGTCCGCCCGGCCTCCGCCGCCAGGTCGCGTGCCCGGCCCAGCAGCTCCCCGAGCTGGGTGGGTGTCTCACCCCAGGCCAGGTAGACGTCCGCGTGCTGGGCCGCCGCCCGCTGTGCCGCCGGCGAGGACCCGCCCAGGAACACGGCCGGCGCGGTGGCCGGAGGCCGGGCCAGCAGCGCGGCCTTCATCCGGTAGTGCTCGCCGGTGTGGTCGACCGGCTGGCCGCCCCAGAGGCCGCCCAGCACGGTGAGGAACTCCTCCGCGCGGGCGTAGCGGGCGTCGTGGTCCAGCCAGTCGCCGTAGCGGCGCTGCTCGTCCGGGTCGCTGCCGGCCACGATGTTGAGCAGCACCCGGCCGGCGGAGACGCGTTGCAGGGTCGCGGCCATCTGGGCCACCAGCGTGGGTGAGGCCAGCCCCGGCCGCAGCGCGATCATGAACTTCAGCCGCTCGGTCTGCGCGGCCAACGCGGACGCCACCACCCACGGGTCCTCACAGAACAGTCCGGCCGGGGTGAGCACGCTGGTGAACCCCAGCCGGTCGGCGGCGCGGGCCACCTGGGCCAGATAGCCGATGTCCGGCGGCCGGCGGGTGACGCGGGTCGGCCTGGCGCCGCCCCGGGCCGGCTCGGCCAGGTCACGGCCGTCTCCATGCGACGGCAGGAACCAGTGCAGGTCCAGTGGCATGGGGTCACTCCCCTTCCGGCGCGGCGTCGAAGCGCGCGGGCATCGCGGTGATGGCGTTCATGAAGTTGGTCCGCATCCGGCGCACCGGCCCGGTCGGTCGAAGCCGGGCCAGATGCGGGCGGATCGCGGTGAGGAAGGCCGCCATCTCCAGCCGGGCCAGGTGCGCGCCCAGGCAGAAGTGCGGCCCGATGCCGAACGCCAGGTGCGGGTTGGGATCACGACCGAGGTCCAGCCGGTCCGGGTCCGCGAAGGCGGCCGGGTCCCGGTTGGCCGAGGCGTAGTAGATGACCACCTTGTCCCCGGCGGCGATCCGGGTGCCGTCGAGGACCGTGTCGCGGGTGGCGGTCCGCCGGAACTGCATGATCGGCGTGACCCAGCGCAGCAGCTCCTCCACCGCGGTCCCGGTCAGGTCGGGGTCGGCGATCAGCCGATCCCGCTGCTCGGGGCGCTCCAGCAGCGCCTGCACCCCGTTGGAGATCAGGTGCCGGGTGGTCTCGTTGCCGGCGATGACGAGCAGCAGCCAGAGCTGGCACAGTTGCGCGTCGGTCAGGCCCCGGCCGTCGGCCTCGGCGTGCACCAGCAAACTGAGCAGGTCGTCGGTCGGCCGGGCGCGCCGCTCCGCGGCCAACTGCCGGACGTACGCGAAGGCGGCGGCGAAGGTGTCCCGGTACCGGTCCACGCTGCCACCGCCGTACCGCGGATCGTCGAACCCGACCAGGTTGTTGCTCCACTCGAACAGCAGCGTGCGGTCCGCCTGCGGCATGCCCAGCAGGTCGGTGAGGACGAGCAGCGGCAACTCCGCCGCGAGGTCCGTCACCACGTCGATCTCCCGGGCGGCCACCGCCCGCGAGACCACCTCCTCGGCGTGTCGGGTGACCAGCTCACCCAGGCGACCCACCGCGCGCGGGGTGAACGCCCCCGCCACCAGCCGACGCACCCAGGCGTGCTCCGGAGCGTCCATGTTGATCAGAAGCTGCCGGTTGCGGTGCAGGTCCTGCAGGGTCCGGGGGTCGGCGAGGAACGCCCCGCTGGCCGCGGACGAGAACGTCGCCGGGTCGCGGGACACCTCGGACACCGCGGCGTACCGGGTGACGGCCCAGAAGCCCCGGCCCTGGGAGCGCACCGACCGGTCCTGGTCGGTACGGGTCAGCTCGACCTCGTCGACCCAGGCCACCGGCGTGTCCCGCCGGCGGCGGGCGAACTCGTCGTGCGGCACGCCGGTCAGGTAGCTGGCCGGGTCCGCGAGCAGACTCGGCGACACCGGAGCCTGCCGGTAACGGTCCCGCAACGCCCGCCGGGGCAGCTTGCCGGTGGGCTCGCGGGGGATCCGGTCGATCACCTCGTACGAGCGTGGCACCTTGAAACCGGCCAGGCTGGCCCGGCAGTGCGCGTCCAGGACCCGGTCGATGTCCTCGGCCGGCCACGCCGGGTCGAGCTGCACCACCGCCCGGACCTGCTCGCCGAACTCCTGGTCCGGCACCCCGATGACCACGCCGTCCTGCACGGCGGGGTGGGTCAGCAGCACCGCCTCCACCTCGGCCGGGTAGACGTTCACCCCGCCGGTGACGATCAGCTCCGCCGAGCGGCCGGTGAGGAACAGGTAGCCGTCCTCGTCCAGGCGGCCGAGGTCGCCGACGGTGAAGGTGTGCGGGGCGACGTGCGCCTGCTCGGTCTGCTCCGGGGCGTTGTGGTAGTGGAATCCCCGGCCCGGAGGCCGCCGGACGGCCACCCGGCCCTCCTGCCCGGCGGGCACCGGTCGGCCCTCGTCGTCGATGACCACCACCTCGGTGGGCGGTGCCGGCCGGCCCACCGTGCCCGGCCGGGCCAGCCAGGTGTGCGAGTCGGCGAGGGTGACGATGCCGGCCTCGGTCGCGGCGTAGTACTCCACGAACACCGGCCCCCACCAGTCGATCATCGCCCGCTTGGTCTCCGGTGGACAGGGGCCGCCGCCGTGCCAGATCCGGGTCAGGCTGGCGCCGGAGAACGCCGCCCGGGTGGCGGCGTCGACCCGGAGCAGGCGGATGAACTGGGTCGGCACCAGATGACTGATCGTGATCTTCTCTTCGTCGATCAGTCGCAGCACCTCGACCGGGTCGAACCCGCGGCGCATCACCAGCCCGCACCCGCGCAGCAGCGGAAACTGGGCGAAGAACAGCTGCGCCGAGTGGTACCAGGGACCGACCAGCAGCGCCTGGCCCTCGGTCGGGATGCCCAGCCCGCCGCCCAGCATCTCGGTGGTGGCGGCCACCCGGTCGACCGGAGCGCCGACCTTCAGCAGCGGATTGACCACCCCCTTGGGGCGTCCGCTGGTGCCCGAGGTGTAGAGCAGCACACCACCGGAGACCGTCGGGACCGCCGGGCCCTCAGGCAGGTCGTCCACCAGCGTGAAACCCTCCCCGCCGTCGACTGTCATCAACAGCTCGGGCGCCACCGGTGTGCGGGCCACCGCCTCGCGTACGGTCGCGGCGTACGTCGCCTCGGTGAGCACCGCCCTGGCGTTGCAGTCGGTCAGGATGTGGGCGATCTCCGGTGCGGTGAGGTGCCAGTTGACCGGCACCGCCACCAGCCCCGCGTGCACGCAGGCCAGCAGCGCCTCGAAGGTCTCGTGCCGGTTGCCGAGCACAAACGCCACCCGGTCCCCCACGTCCAGGCCGGCCCCGCGCAGCACGCCGATCCACCGGTCCACCGACCGGTCCAGCTCCGCCCACGTCCGCGTGGTCCGCTCGTCGGTCAGCGCTACGTCGCCGGCCCGGTCCCGGACCATGTTCTTCAGCAGCTCGGCCACTGGTCACTCCTGTCTGCGCGTGATTCAGTCCGTGAGGTCGGAGCTGAGGGCCAGGACGTGCTCCGCGACCGGCCGGAAGTTCAGTCGGGCGATCTGCGGGGTGCCGATGTCCGCCCGGGCGGCTCGGGCCGCATCGGCGGGAATCACCACCAGCTCACCGGCCGCCTGGGCGAGCAGCTGCACCTGGCAGCAGCGGTCCATCGCCAGGAACCACCAGGCGGCCTCGGCCACCGAACCGCCGACCGTGAGCAGGCCGTGGTTGCGCAGGATGACCGCCTTGCCGGTGCCCAGCGTCGCCGCGATCCGGTCGCCCTCCGCGCCGTCGAGGACCACCCCGCCGTACTCGTCGTGGACCTCGTGGTCCTCGAAGAAGGCGCAGGCGTCCTGGGTGATCGGGGCGAGCGGCCGACCCAGCGCCGAGAACGCCCGACCGTGGATCGAGTGGGTGTGGGCGGCGGCCACCGCGTCCGGGCGTGCCTTGTGGATGGCCGAGTGGATGGCGTACCCGGCGGGGTTGATCCGGCCCGTGCCGTCGACCACGTCCCCCGTGTGGTCGACCCGCAGCAGGTCGTCGTCGCGGACGTGCCCGAAGTGCCGGCCGAACGGGTTGATCCAGAAGGTGTCCGGCTCGATCGGGTCCCGGGCGGTGACGTGGCCACCGGCGCCCTCGTCGAACCCGGCCAGGGCGAAGGCACGCAACGTCAGGATCAACTGCCGGCGGCAGTGGGCCCGCTCCCGCTCCGGATCTCTTCGCTCAGCCACAGCCGCCTCCGGTGTCGGTGTCGTAGCCGCCCACTCCCGCCGTCACCGCCGGCGGCGTGACCGGTGTGCCGGTCCGCTGGGCGTACGCGGTGAGGAAGTCGTCCACCCGGTCCACTCCCCAGAACCGGTGCGGGCCCAGCCGCAGGTAGGGAATGCCGAAGATGTCCTCCTCGTAGGCCCGCAGCAGGCAGTCCACCCCGGCGGACCGGACCGTGGAGTCCTCGACCGCGCCGAGCACCACCGCCGGGTCCACCCCGGCCCGCTCGGCGACCCGGGAGATCACCTCTGGTGTGCACACGTCCTCGCCCCGTTGCCAGCGGGCGGCGATGACCTCCCGGTAGAACGCCTCCCCCGCTCCCCGCTCCCGCGCGGCCAGCCAGCCCAGGTGCGGCACCTCCCACCAGGGGTCGATGTCGATCGGCCAGCGCATCGGCAGGTCCAGCCGCTGGGCCTGCCGCTTGGCGTCCTGGAGCAGGTACAGGTGCTTCGGCTTGCTCATCTGCACGTAGTGGAAGGCGCCGCCGCGGGCTCTGAGCGCCGCCTCGGTGCGCTCGTCCGGGTCCCAGTAGGGGATGAACTCCAGCACCTCCTGCGGTCGGCCCAGTGTCCGGGTCAGCCGCTCCACCGCCAGCCAGCTGTACGGGCTGCGGAAGGAGAAGTACAGGCGGGGGCGCTTGACGGCCATCACCGACCTCCGTCGGTGAGGGCCGCGACGGTGTCCGGGTCGAGGGTGGCCAGCCGGCCCGCCTCCGGCCCCCGGCTGACGGCGTACCCGTGCAGGATGCTGGCGGTCGCCACCCGGACCAGGCGTCCCTCGCGCCGGACGTGACAGTCCATCCGCGCGTCGTACGTGACGTCCTTGAGCACGTCGGTGACGGTGAAGGTGATCCACATGGGCTCGTCGAGGTGGGCGTCGCCGAGCACCTCGATCCGTGCCCGGGAGACCACCGGGATCCAGCCCCGCTCGCGCAGCATCCGACCCACCGACACGCCCCGGTCGGCGAGGTAGCGGTCGACCACCTCCTCGAGCAGCCGGACGTACCCGGAGTGCTGCACGCGCTGGGAGTACTGGCAGTAGAAGTAGGGCACCCGCCAGGGCCACACGAATCCCGCGCCGGCGGCGCGCAGGGTCGCGGCCGGGTCCGCGCCGGCGGGGACGCCCGGCTCACCGGCGGCCGGCTCCTCCGCGAGGCCGGCCAGTTCCGCCGGCAGGGGCGCCGCCTGCGGTACGTCCGCCTCCCGGACCAGGGCGACCCGCACCCGGGCCCGGCACACGGTGACGTCGGCGTCGCGGCGGACGTTCATCCGGACCGCGAACCGGCCGTTGGCGCCGGGGGTCGTCACCACCGTCGCCTCGTCGTCGACATCGAGCACGGCGGGCAGCAGCAGCGAGCAGTCCCGGATCGACAACCCCACCCCGTGTTCGTGGTAGAGCCGGCCCGGGCCGTGCCCGTGTTCCCGGAACCACTGCAGGACGCCCTGCTCCACCAGGTACGCGAAGTGTTTGAACCCGATCCAGGTGCGGATGTTCGCGCCCTCGAAACCGGGCCGGGCGGACAGTGTCACGGATGCGTTCTCAACCGCCGTGGTCACGGCGTACCTCCTCGGATCGCGGGGTCGGGGCAGACCTTCTCGACGAAGCCCGCGACGTGTCGGGCCACCTCGGCCGCCCGGTCGAGATGACAGAAGTGGTGAAAGTCGGACTCGACGACGACGTGCGCGTCGGGCAGTTGGACCCGCAGTGCGCCGACGCGCGGGCCGTCGAGGCCGGGGTCCCGGCCGCCGGTGAGCACCATGGTCGGCACGGTCACCGCGTGCAGCGGCAGGTGGGCGGTCGCGGTGAAGTGGTCGAACAGCGTCGTGAAGCCGACCGGCCCGATCCGCTCCACCATGATGTCCCGCATGGCGGCCAGCGTCTCCGCGTCCAGATCGGCCAGCCGAGGGCCGAGGCGGTTGCGCAGCCCCTCGTCGATGATCTGCACGAAGTTGGCCTGCGCCCGCTCGTGCACCGCCCAGGTGATCGGCAGGTCGGGCGGGCAGTAGAACGGCGCGATGAGCATCGCGCCGCGGGGTGCGACGTCCGGTTCGGTGGCCACCATCTCCAGCACCGCGTTCGCGCCGAGCGAGTGCCCGATCACGACGTCGGGTGGCGTGGCCATGGCGCGTACGGCGGCGGCCAGCCAGGACCCCGGGGTGCCCCGACGCCGCCAGCGGTGGTCGGTGCCGGCCTTCCACGGCAGTTCGGCCGCGAGCAGCCGCCAGCCGCTGGGTAGCCGCGCCGCCAAGGGCCGCCAACTCCGCCAGGTGTCGGACATGCCGTGCGCGAGGAGCACGGTCGGCGCCCCGGATCCGGGGCCGGCGAGCCGGTGCACGGCGACCGGGGGTGGCGTGCCGCTCATCGCGGTCCCACCAGGACACTCAGCTCGCGGACACCGTCGACGGGGTCGCCGCAGCGGACCGTGACGCTCGTCGCCTCGCCGCCGCCCAGCCGTACAGCCAGCGCGGTGTGCACGACGCCCGCGGCGCCGTAGTGGTCGCCGGCCAGGACGGTCGAGTCGACCAGGGGCGCGTGCGGTGAGCCGTCGGTGGGGGCACCCGCCCGGACCGGCCCCAACAGGGCCAGCGGTCGCTGTGGCGCGCCGACCGGGCTGAGCAGCAGGCAGGCCGCCCCGGCCCGCAGGGGCCGCCCGGCGACAGCACCCTCCCGGGCGGCGTGCAGGGCCTGGGCCTGCGGGTCGTCCGGTTCCGTGCCGACCACGACCACCCGGTCGGCGCGCCCGGTACGCAGCAGCAGCCCTGCCAGCCAGATCGCGTCCAGGCCCGCGGTGGCCCCGGAGCAGACGGTGAGGTTGGGCCCTCCGAACCGGAACCAGATGGCGATTGCCCCGGCGATGACGTTGCTGGAGGCGTTCGGCGCTTCGAGGGGCCCGACCTCGCGTGGGCCGCCGTCGCGCAGCCGGCAGGCGATGTCGCCGACGGTCGCGACGTTGCCCAGGTTGGAACTGACCACCACGGCCATACCCGGGTCCGCCGGCCCGGTCCGGCGGGGCGCCTTCGGCGGCAGGCCCAACGCCCGGTGCACGGCGCAGAGGGCGAGCCGGGTGGCCGGCTCCTTGGCCAGCAGGCCTTTACGGCCGAGCAGGTCGGCGGCCCGCTCGGAAGGACAGGCCGGCTCGTCGTCGGCGACACCGTCCGGCAGGCCGACCCCGGGCAGGTGCAGGGAGGCGGCGAGGACGGCGGCGATCGGCCGATCCGGACCGTTCCCGGTCCCGGCCGAGTCGGTGGCGGGCGACCCGTCCGGCGGCATCTGCACGGAGCGGTCCGAGGGCGGCGCGAGGTGCGCGGCGTCGGCGCGGCCGGTCATCGCAGCGCCTCCAGGAGGGTGACGGCGTTGAGACCGCCGAAGCCGAACGCGTCGACCTGCGCCACTCGCGGGTCGGCCCGGACGGCCGCGTCGCGGACCAGCCGCAGCCCGGCCGCCTCGGATGCCGGTCGGGTCAGCCCGACCACCGGCGGAACCCGGCCGGTACGCAGGATCTCGATGGCGACGGCGACGCTGAGCAGCGCCGATCCGCCGGACGTGTGGCCCACGGCGCCCTTCACGGCGGTGACCAGGGGCCCGGGCTCGCAGCCGGCGAACACCTCCGCGACGACGCGCGCCTCGGTCTCGTCGTTCAGCGCGGTGCCGGTGCCGTGCGCCAGCACGAGATCGACCTGGTCGGGCCGGCGGTCGGCACGGCGGTGAGCGTCGTGGACGGCCCGCAGGATGCCGGCCGGGTCGGGTGCCGTCTCGTGCCCGGCGTCGCAGGACAGCCCGGTGGCGAGCAACCGGGCCAGGCCGGCGCCGGAACGTTCCGGCTCGACCACCAGGACCGCCGCGCCGTCGCCGAGCAGCACGCCGGCCCGATCGGCGTCGAAGGGCCGCACCCGGTGTGCCGGCCGGCTGGCCACCCGACCGATCATCGCGAGCATGGAGGCGGTGCTGCCGTCGGTGCCGCCGACCAGCACGGCGTCCGCCTCACCAGTCTCCACCAGATCCTGCGCCAGAGCGAGGGCGTGCCCGCCGGCGCTGCACGCGTTGGCCAGGGTCACCACCCGCCGCACGCCGGGTGCCGCCGTGGTGACCGCGCCAGCGAAGTGCAGCCGCTCGGCGGGAAAGTCGACCGTCCCGCTCAGGGCCGCGCGCTCCACCTCCGCCGACTCGCGCAGCCCACTGCCGATGAGGCTGACCACCCGCCGTCGACGCGGGTCGAGGCCGGCAGCGGCGAGGGCCTCCGCCACGCACTCGGTCAGCCAGCGGCTCGGGCCGAACGGCCGGTCGTCGGCGATCGGGTAGCCGTGCCCGACGCCCACCCGAGCGGGGTCCGTCCGCCGCAGCGGGGCGGTACCGCAGTCACCCCGCAGCAGCGCCGCGAAGGTGGCCGGGCCGTCGCCGAAGCAGGTACGGACCGCGCTGGCGGTGATGGTCGCCGGCATGTGCTACCCCCGCACCACGGCCGCGGCAACCGCGCCGTCGCGGGACTGGCCGGTGATCAGCGCGGGTCGTCCGCGGGTGGCGGGTTCTTCGGCGTACCGGGCCAGCAGCACGCCCAGCGCCAGCGCGCCGGTGGCGGCCTGGCAGTCACCGAGCGCCGGGCGCACCGACAGCCGCTGCGCGGTGGCCGGCACCACGTCGGACAGGCTGTCCGCGTCGAGGTCACCGCTGGCGACCGCCCAGACGTCGGCCGGGCGGACCTTCGCGGCGGCCAGCGCACGGCGGACGCAGCCGGCGAGTGCGTCGCCGGTCCCCTCCGGTTGGAAGCCGGTGGCCACCGCGAGCACCTCCGCGCGCGATGGCATGGTGACGCCGGGCGTCGGGCGGCGCAGCAGATAGACGGCCGCGGCCTCGCCGGCCGGGCCGGCGCCGGTGAGCTCCGCCGCCCACGCCGTGTTCGGCGTGTACTCCTCCACCCCGCCGACCAGCAGGGCGTCGGCGTACCCCCGGCGCAGGGCGTTGAGCGCGTAGCGCAGCGCGTACAGGAAGGCGAGCGGGCCGCCGGCCACGGTGGCGTTGACGCCGCGCAGCCCGTAGCGGATCGCCGCCTGGCCGCTCGCGCAGTTCATCACCGTGTTCGGGAACAGCACCGGGTTGACCAGGTACGGCTTGTCCTGCAGCAGCGTCTCGCGGGAGAAGTCCATGGTGGACTTCAGGCTGCCGGTGGTGGTGCCCAGCACCACACCGACGCGGTGCCGGTTGTCGTCGTCCGGGGTGAGCTCCCCGTCGGCCAGCGCCCGTCCGCAGGCCACCATGGCCAGCGCGGTCGCCCGGTCCAGGAAGCTGGTGCCCTTGCGGCCGAGCAGTCGGCGTACGTCGAAGTCGGCGATCGCCGGCGCCTCGGCCGTGGGCAGCGGCTCCTCGAAGCGGTCGCGGACGTCGGCGCGGACGACGGCGTCGGCCCGCACGGCGGCGAGCAGTTCCGTGACGGAGTCCCCGGCGGCGGAGAGCACACCCCAGCCGGTCACCAGGCCGGTCACCGGATCGCCCCGAAGATCGTGATGGCGTTGTTGCCGCCGAAGGCGAACCCGTTGTTCTGCGCCACCCGTACGGTGGCCGATCGGGCCGTGTTCGGCACCGGGTCGATCCAGGACAGCTCCGGGTCGGGGTTGACCCAGTTGATGGTCGGGGGCAGGAACCCGTGCCGTATGCCCAGCGTGGTGGCGATGGCGCCGAACCCGCTCGCCGCGCCCATGGTGTGACCGAGCATCGACTTGATCGAGCTGACCGGGGGCACCCGGTCGCCGAACACCGCCCGGATCGCCCGCGCCTCACACAGGTCGTTGGCGGGCGTGCCGGTGCCGTGCGTGCTGATGTAGTCGACGTCCTCCGGCTTGACCCCGGCGTTGTCCTGGGCCAGGCGCATGCACGCCGCGACGCTCTCCTCGTTGGGCGCGACCATGTGGTGGGCGTCGCAGTTGACGCCGTAACCGAGCACCTCGGCGTAGATCCGGGCGCCCCGGGCCCGCGCGTGGTCCAGGGTCTCCAGCACCAGGGCCGCGCCGCCCTCGCCGGTGAGGATGCCGGAGCGGTCCCGGTCGAACGGTCGGCACGCCCGCTCGGTCAGCGCGCCGAGCCGGAAGAAGCCGGCGTGCGCCCAACGGCACACCGAGTCGGCGCCGCCGGCCACCATCACGTCCGCCTCATCGCAGCAGAGCAGGTCGTACGCGTACCCGATGGCGTAGTTGCTGGCCGAGCAGGCGGTGGTGAGGGTGACCGACTCACCGGCCAGCCCCAGCTCCGCACTCACCGCGTAGGACAACCGCTCGGCCGGCGCCTGCCGTAGCGCCTCGACGGACATGGCCGGGTAGCCGCCCTCGACGAGCTCCGCGGTGAGCTGCTCCACCACCGTGGACTCGCCGCTGGTGGTGCCGACGACCGCGCCGACGCGCCCCGGATCGAGGGCGGGCAGCGGCAGACCGGCGTCCGTCACGGCCAGCCGGGCGGCCGCGGCGGCGAACAGCGCCGAGCGGCCCCAGTCGGCGATCCGCAGGCGTCGCAGCAGCGCCTCCGGTCGGAACGCGGGCACCTCGCCGGCCCAGTGGTGCGGGAACCCGCTCGCATCAAAGCTGGTGATGGGCGCGGCGGCCGACCGGCCGGAGCGCAGCCCGGCGGTGAACTCGTCGACGCCGATGCCGATGCCGGACACCGGACCGAGCCCGGTGACGACCACGCGGTGCACGGGTCAGTCCTGCCAGCCGGCGTGTCGCGCCACGACCTCGTGGACGGCCTTGAGGCTGCGCATCTCGTTCAGCTCGGCCTGCGGGATCTCCACCCGGTACCTCTTCTCGATCCGGGCCAGGATCTCGATCGCCCGCAACGAGTCCGCCTCGTACTCCTCGACGAAGTCGGCGGTGTCGGCGACCTCCTCCGGTTCCAACTCGAGCACCTCGGCCACGATCTCCCGCAGCTCCGCCATGTGCTGTTCGCGTTCACTCATCGGGATTCCCTCTTCCTCTCATCATCGGGCTCCGGAGATGGCGTCGGCCGGTCGGACGACCGCCATCATCGAGCCGAACTCCGCCACCTGGTCGGTCCCGACCCAGCTGGATCCGGAGGCGAACGCGGCCCCGTGCACGACCTGTTCCAGCCGGACCCGGTGCCGGATCACGTCGCCCGGGTAGACCGGGCGCAGCAGAACGCAGTCGCGGGCCGCGGTGAACATCGGCAGCCCGGCCGTGCCCGGCCCGCGGGACAGCAGCCAGAGCACCGCCGCGCCCTGACCGAACGACTCGATCAGCAGCGAGGCGGGGTACGCGTACCGGTCGGGGGCCTGCCCCTCGGCGATCCCCCGGTAGCAAGGTTCGCAGCCGGTGACCGCCTTGACCGCCTCCAGGCTCGCTCCCGGCTCGACGCTGTCGACCCGGTCGAGCAGCAGCATCGGGTACCGGTGCGGCAGCAGGGCACGCAGCTCGCCGTGGTCCAGTCTCATCAGGTGCCCTCCCCGTCCGGGGCCGGCCAGCGGTACACCGCCCGCACCGTCGCCGCGCGGACCCCGTCGCCGCGTACGCACCGGGCGGCGACCTCGAACGACTGGTCCTCGGCGACCGGGCCGACCGACGCCTCGACGGTGAGCGTGTCCCCGGCGAGCAGTGGGGCGAGGAACCGGGCGGAGCGCAACCGGTGCAGCTGGGGCAGCCGGCCCGCGCAGTAGCCGACGGCCGCGGTCACCGCCTGCCCGATCGTCTCCAGGGTGAACACGCCCGGGTAGACGGTCAGCTCCGGGAAGTGCCCGCCCAGGTAGACGTCGGCCGGGTCGACCGTGGTGCCGGCGCGCAGGCTGATCCCGCCCCGGGGCCCGGCGGACACCTCGACCCAGCGGATCGCCGGCAGGGGCGCCGCCGCGGCCCGGTACGTCTCGGCGGGGCGGGTTCCGACGCTGAACGTGGGTGCGGCGGTCACAGCACGATCCCCCCGTCCACCCGGATCACCTGGCCGGTGACGTAGCCGGCCCGCTCCGAGAGCAGGAACTCGACCAGCTCGGCGACGTCGGCGGGTGCGCCGAAACGGCCCAACGGGATCCGCCCCAGGGCCGCGTCGCGCAGCTTGCCCGGCAGCGCGGCGGTCATGTCGGTCTCGATGAAGCCGGGCGCCACCACGTTGACCCGTACGCCGTACCCGGCGACCTCCTTGGCCAGGGACAGGCTGAGCCCGATGATGCCGGCCTTGCTGGCGGCGTAGTTGGCCTGCCCGGTGTTGCCGCTGACACCCGCCACGGAGGAGAGGTTGACGATGGCCCCGCGGCGTCGCTTGAGGAAGCGGAAGGCGACGGTCCGGCAGGTGTTCCAGGTGCCGGTCAGGTTGGTGCCGAGCACGTCGTGCCACTCGTCGGGCGCCATCAGCACCAACGGCCGGTCCCGGGTGATGCCGGCGTTGTTGACCAGCGCGGTGAGCGGCCCGAGGTGCCGCTCGGCGGTCGAGACGAACTCGTCGACCGCGGCCGGGTCGGTCACGTCGCACGGCCCGAACCAGGTCCCGACCCCGTACGCCTCGACCTCCGCGCGGGTCTTCTCCGCGGCCTCGCTCGGCGCGCTGTAGCAGCCCGCCACCGCGTACCCCTCGGTGGCCAGCCGCAGCGCGACCGCCCGGCCGATCCCCCGGGACACCCCGGTCACCAGCGCGCAGCGCGGCGCGGCGCCTGCCGTTGCCATGTCACCTCCTCCTCATCCGATCGCCCGTTGCGCGCGCAGCCGTTCCCGGGTGGCCGCGTCGACGCCGATCTCGTCGAGGACCCGTTCGGTGTCGGCGCCGGGTTCCGGTGCGCCGGAGCGGACCGCCGTCGGCGTCCGGGAGAACTTGACCGCCGGCCCGGTCAGTGGCGCGGTGCTGCCGTTGGACAGCACCGTCTCCTGGACCATCGCCCGGGCGTGGACCTGCGGGTCGGCCGCGGCCTCGGCGAAGGTGCGGACCCGCTCGGCGGTGATCCCGTTCGCGTCGAGGGTGGAGACCACCTCGGCGCAGCCCCGCCCGGCGCACCAGTCGGCGACGACCGCGTTGACCGTGGCGCGGTTGTCGCGGCGTTCCTGGTTGGTCGCGTACCCGGGTGCCCGGGCCAGTTCGGGGCGGCCGACCACCTCGGCCAGCCGACGCCAGGAGCGGTCCAGGGCGACCGCCACGTAGACGTGGCCGTCGGCGCACCGGAAACAGCCGGCCGGCACCACGAAGTCGGCCTGGTCGCCCCAGCGGCGCAGCGGCACGCCGGTGGCGCCGAGGGTGAGGTAGCCGTTGCTGGAGAAGAGCAGCGAGTCGAGCATGCTCACGTCGACGTGCTGGCCCTCGCCGGTGCGGTCGCGGTGGCGCAGCGCGGCCAGCGCGCCGATCACCGCGTGCAGGCCGGCGAGGTCGTCGGCGAGGAAGGTGGGCGCTTTCAGCGGTGCGCCGTCGGGTTCGCCGTTGAGCGCCATCCAGCCGGCGGCGGCCTGGGTGGTCGGGTCGTAGCCGGGCCGTCCCGCGTCCGGGCCGAACTGTCCGTAGCCGGAGACGGAGACCAGCACGACGTCCGGTCGGACCGCCCGACAGGCCTGGTAGCCGACGCCCCAGGCGTCCAGCGTCCCGGGCTTGTAGTTCTCCACCACCACGTCGGCGGTGGCGACGAGCCGCAGGAACACCTCGGCCGCGCCGGGGCGGCGCAGGTCCAGACCGATGCTGCGCTTGTTGCGGTGCACGCTCTGCCGGAACCAGGACAGCCCGGTGCCGGGGATGTCCGGGGGCATCAGGCCCTCCCGGTTGCCGGGCATCTCCACCCGCAGCACGTCGGCGCCGAGGTCGGCCAGGACGCAGCTCGCCACCGGGCCGGACCACACCTTGGTGACGTCCAGGACCCGTACGCCCTGCAGCGGCCCGGTCAGGTCGTGGCGGGCGTCGGCGTAGAAGGCCGCGGCGTCGCGGGTCTCGGGGGCGGGCGGCGTCGGCGCGGCGCGCATGTCGGTGTCCATGCCCGCCTACTCCCGCACCAGCAGCGACGCCGTGCCGAGCGAGCCGCCGCAGCACATGGTGACCAGGGCGACCTCGCCACCGTCGCGTTCCAGCTCGTGCAGGGCGGTCACCAGCAGCCGGCTGCCGCTGCTGCCCAGCGGATGCCCGAGGGAGATGGCGCCACCGTTGACGTTGACCCGGTGCAGGTCGGCGTCGTGGTGCGCGGCCCAGGAGAGCACGACGGACGCGAACGCCTCGTTGACCTCGACGACGTCGACGTCGTCGACGGTCATCCCGGCCCGCTTGAGCAGTTTGCGGGTGGCCACGGTCGGGCCGTCGAGCAGGTAGTAGGGGTCGGCGCCGGTGACCACCTGGTGGGCCAGCCGGGCTCGGGGCCGCAGACCGAGGGCGGCGGCGCGGTCCCGGGACATCCAGAGCACGGCGGCCGCGCCGTCGGAGATCTGGGAGATGGTGCCGGCGGTGTGGATGCCGTCGGGGATCACCGGCCGCAGGGCGGCCAGCCCTTCGGCGGTGGTCTCCCGGATACCCTCGTCGGCGTCGGCCAGGGTGCCGTCGGGCAGCGGCACCGGGGTGATCTCCCGGTCGAAGCGGCCCTCGGCGCGGGCGTGGGTCGCCCGCTGCTGCGAGCGCAGCCCGTAGGCGTCGGCGTCCGCGCGGGTCAGCCCCTGCCGGGCCGCGATCCGCTCGGCGCCGCCGAACTGCGCCTTAGGCGGGTCGTCGTACGGGTAGTCGGGGGTCTTGTAGTGCCCGGGCCCCTGGTAGAGGTTGGTGCCGACGGGCACCCGGCTCATCGACTCCACGCCGCAGGCGATGCCCACGTCGATGGCGCCGGCGGCGATGAGCGCCACGATCAGGTGGTTGGCCTGCTGGGCGGAGCCGCAGGAGGCGTCGACCGTGCTCGCCGCGACCTCGTAGTCGAGGCCGCTGTTGAGCCAGGCGTTGCGCGTGACGTTGAGGCTCTGCTCGCCCACCTGTGTGACGCAGCCGCCGATTATCTGCTCCACCTCGCCCGGTTCGATCCCGGCCCGGCGGATCACTTCGACTTGGACGTGCCGCAGCAGCTCCACGGCCTTCAGGCCGGACAGCACACCCTCGCGCCGGCCGATCGGCGTCCGGACCGCCTCGACGATCACCGCCTCCGGCATGGACTTCCCTTCCTGGTCGGCGCGTGGTTCGGGTGCTCAGGCCGGGACGAGCCGTACGCGCAGCTCCTCCAGGCCCCGGAAGGTGCTGCTGTGCCGCCACTCGAGGTCGATCTCGTCGGCGTCCGGGTCGGCCAGCTCGATCACCGCGAACCGGTCCACCAGCCGGCGGAAGGCGATCTGCCCCTCGGCGCGGGCGAGTTGCGCGCCGAGGCAGTGGTGTGGCCCCCAGGCGAACGACAGCGGCGTCTCCGGCGGTTCGGCGCCGGCGAAGCGGGCGATGTCGAGCACGTCCGGGTCGGCGTAGCGGGCCGGGTCGCGGTTGGCCGCGCCGATCAGGGTGATCACGTGCTCACCCCGGGCGAGCGGGGTGCCGTCGACGAAGGTGGTGTCCTCGAACGCGGCGCGGCCCAGCACGTGCACCGGGGAGTCGAAGCGCAGCAGCTCCTCGACGGCGGACCGGGTCAGCTCGGGCTCGGCGCGCAGCCGTTGGAGCTGGTCGGGGTTGCGGCACAGCGCGTGCGTGCCGAGGCCGATCAGGTCGGTCATGGTCTGGAAGCCGGCGCCGAAGAGCAGCACGATGACCTGGATCAGCTCGTCGACCGAGAGTCGGTCACCGTCGATCTCGACCTGGCCGAGGGCCGAGGCGAGGTCGTCGCGGGGATCCTCGCGCCGCTTGCGAACCAGGTCGGCGAAGTATTCCTCCATCTCGCCGAGCGCCTGGTCGGATGCCTTGAGGACCTCTTCCGGTGCGAAGATCTCCAGCCCGCCGGACGCGGCGCGGGTCAGCCGGCGCAGCAGCGGCCAGTCCGCCGGCGGCACGCCGACCAGCTCGCCGATCACCATCACCGGAAGCGGGAAGCCGAACGAGCCGACGATGTCGACCTCGCCGCCGCCGGGGCCGACCTGGCGGCTGATGTCGTCGAGCAGGCCGTCGACGAACGAGGTCAGCCGGGGGCGCAGGGTCTCGGTGCGGCGGGGGGTGAACACCCGGCTCACCAGCCCGCGCAGCCGGGTGTGCTCCGGCCCGTCGAGGAAGAGCAGGGTCCGGGCGCCCTCGCGGCCGCGGGAGTCGCCCATCCGGGGGCGTTGCGCCGACTTGTCCAGCGACGGGTTGCGCAGCGCGGCACGGCAGTCGTCGTACGTGGTGAGCACCCATCCCACGCCCTGGCCGGGCTGTTCCATCCGGTACTTCGGCGCTGCCGTTCGCAGCGCGTGGTAATGCGGGTAAGGGCTGCTGACGGTGGCCGGGGCCTTCATCAGCAACTCCATCGCGACGATCCGGGGATCAGCGCTCACCACGGTCTCGGTCATGGCTCGGAAGCCTAATAGCGTTTCGCGTATCTCGGAAGTACTTGTTTCTCGTATCTTTTATTGCGCATACTGGCGGGCATGACCTCGGCCCGTACCGGCATGCCGCCGAGATTCGACGCCCGCGACCCCGCCGTGGTGGCCGACCCCTACCCCACCTACGCGACGCTGCGCGCGGCCGGCCCGCTCTGCCGGATGGGGCCGGGCAGCTGGGGCGTCACCCGCTACGCCGACGTCGCCCGGCTGGTCCGCGACCCACGCCTGGGCAGCGAGTTCCCGGCGGCCTACCACCGGATGTCGGCCGGCGACGGCGCGGCCGGCTCCTTCTTCGGCAGCATCATCCTCTACCGCGACCCGCCCGAGCACGGGCGCCTGCGGCGGCTGATGGCCAAGGCGTTCAGCCCCGCACTGGTGCGCCGGCTGCGCCCGAGAATCGAGGCGATGGTCACCGACCTGCTGGCCCCGGCGACCCGCACCGGACGTTTCGACGCGGTCTCGGATCTGGCCTTTCCGCTGCCGGTCATGGTGGTCTGCGCCCTGATGGGCATCCCGCCGGCGGACCACGAACGCATCCGCCCGTACGCGCTGGACCTGAGCAAGGCGTTCGCCGCGATCGTGCCGGACGACGACCGCCCGGCCGCCGACCGGGCCGTCGAGTGGCTGCGCGACTACCTCGGCGAGATCCTCGACCGGCGCCGTGCCGAACCCGGCGACGACCTGCTGTCCCGGATGCTCGCCGCGACGGACGACGACGGCGCGGTGCTCGACCACGACGAGATCGTGGACAACGCGGTCTTCGCCTTCTTCGCCGGCTTCGAGACCACCACCAACCTGATCGCCACCGGCGTGGCGGCACTGCTCGACCACCCCGACCAGCTCGCCCTGCTGCGGGCGGACCCGACGCTGGCGCCCCGCGCGGTGGAGGAGTTCCTGCGCTACGACGCCCCGATCCAGGGCGTCGCCCGGCTCGTCCGGGAGGACATCGACGTCGGCGACCGCACCATCCGCGCCGGGCGGGTGCTGATCCTGCTGATCGGCAGCGCCAACCGGGACCCGGAGCGGTTCGGCACACCGGACCGCCTCGACGTCACCCGCGAGGACAACCCGCACCTGTCCTTCGGCGGCGGCATCCACCACTGCCTCGGCGGCTACCTGGCCCGGGTGGAGGCGCAGGTCGCCTTCGAGACCCTGCTGCGCACCTTCCCGACGCTGGCCCCGGCCGGACCGGCCCGCCGGCAGACCGGCGGGACGCTGCGCTCGTACGCCAGCGTGCCCGTGGCGGTGCGGCGGTGAGCCCCGCCGGGCGGGTCCTGCCCGCGCGGATGGACCCCCTCTCCCCCGAGGTCGTCGCCGACCCGTACCCGACGTACGCCCGGATGCGGGCGGCCGGCCCGCTGTGCCGGTTCGGCCCGGCGAGCTGGGGTGTGACCCGGCACCGGGACGTGGCCGCGCTGCTGCGTGACCGTCGGCTGAGCAACACCTTCCCGGAGGACGACCCGCAGTTCCGGATGGCGCAGGACCTCTCCCGCGAGGTGTTCCGACGGATCATCCCGACCCGCGACCCGGACGACCACAGCCGGCTGCACCAGCAGATGGTCCGCGCGTTCAGCCCCGGCGTGGCCCGGCGCACCGCCGGCCGCGTCGGCGAGCTGGTCGACGAGCTGCTCGCGCCGGCCCTGGACACCGGGCGTCTGGACGCCGTCGCCGAGCTGGCCTTCCCGGTCGCCGCCACCGTGGTCTGCGAACTCATCGGACTGCCGGCGGCGCGGACCCGGGCCGAGGTCTGGCCCCGCGCGGCGGCACTCGGCCGCGCCTTCACCCCGTTCCTTCCCGAGACCGACCGCGCGGCGGCGGACGAGGCGCTGGCCTGGCTGCGCGGGTACGTCCGCGACCTGCTCACCAGCCGGCACGCCGACCCGGACGGCGACCTGCTCGACCGGATGCTCGCCGTGGCGGACCCGGCCGAGGGAACGGAGGAGGTCGTCGACAACATCGTCTTCCTCTGCTTCACCGGCTACGAGACGACCATGAACATGGTCTGCACCGGCAGCATCGCGCTGGCCGAGCGGCCCGACGAGTGGCGTCGGCTGCGCGACGACCCGTCGCTGGCCGCCACCGCGGCCGAGGAGTTCGTCCGGTTCGACGCCCCGATCCAGTACACCGCCCGGCTGGCGTTGGAGCCGATCCCGGTGGGTGACCGGGTGATCCGGGCCGGTCGGTCGGTCTTCCTCCTGCTCGGCTGCGCCAACCACGACGAGGACGTGTTCGCCGACCCCGGTCGCGTCGACATCGGCCGCCACCCCAACCCGCATGTCGGCTTCGGCGGCGGCGTACGCGGCTGCCTCGGCGCCGCGCTGGCCCGGATCGAGGGAGCGGTCGTCTTCGAACGGCTCGCCCGACAGCTCGCCGGCATCGACCTGGCCGCCCCGCCGGTGCGCGAGCCCAGCGCCCTCTTCCGGTCGTACGCGTCGATCCCGCTCGCCGTCACCCCGGCCTGAGCCGGCGTCGGCAGAACCAGGAGTCGCAGATGTCATTGATCGGCCGACCGGTACGGCGTACCGAGGACCGGGCCCTGCTCACCACCGGCGGCACGTACGTCGACGACGTCGTCGTGCCCGGCTGCCTGGAGCTGGTCTTCGTCCGCTCCCACATGGCGCACGGCCGGCTGCGCGGCGTGGACGCCGAGGCCGCCCGGCGGGCGCCCGGCGTGGTCGCGGTCTTCACCGCGGTGGACGTGGACCTGCCGCCGCTGCCGCCCGAGGCCGGCGTGCTGAACCAGAAGATGACCACCCCGGTGCTCGCCGACGGCGTCGTGCGGTTCGTCGGCGAACCGGTCGCCGCAGTGCTGGCGACCAGCCGCGCCGAGGCGGTGGACGCCGCCACCCTCGTCGAGGCGGACATCGCGCCGTTGCCGGCGCTGGTCGACGTCGACCGGGCGCTCGCCGACGAGTTGGTGCTGCATCCGCAGGCCGGCACGAACATGGTGCTCAAGCTCGGCTTCCGTCGCCCGGCCGGGCGGGCCGAGCTGCACGAGGGCGCCGAGGTGGTGGTCCGGCAGCGGATGATCAACCCGCGGGTGGCGCCGTGCCCGCTGGAGGCCCGCGCCGGGCAGGCCGAGTGGGGGCCGGACGGGTTGCGCTACCGGGCCGGCAGCCAGGCGGTGCACCTGTGGCGCGGCCAGCTCGCGGCGGCCCTCGGCGAGCCGGAGGAGCGGGTCCGGGTGGTCAACGGCGACGTCGGTGGGGCGTTCGGTTCCAAGGCGTTCGCCAGCCGGGAGGACATCCTCGTCGCCTGGGCGGGCCGCCGGCTCGGCCGTCCGGTGCGCTGGGCGGAGACCCGCAGCGAGAGCATGGTCGCCGCCGGGCACGGCCGGGCCCAGCACCAGAGCGCCGAGCTGGGCGGCACCCGCGACGGGCGGATCGTGTCGTACGCGCTGGAGGTCGTGCAGGACGCCGGGGCGTACCCGCGCATCGGGGCGATCCTGCCGTTCTGGACCCGGACCATGCTGACCGGCCCGTACGGCATCAGCCGGGCGAAGTTCAGCTCGTCCAGCGTCACCACCACGACCACCCCCGTCGTGTCGTACCGGGGCGCCGGGCAGCCGGAGGCGGTGGCCGCCCTGGAGCGGATGGTCGACCTGTACGCGGCGGAGATCGACATGGATCCGGCCGAGGTACGGCGACGCAACCTGTTGCCGCCGGAGAGCTTCCCGGTGACCACGGTGACCCGCGCCCGCTACGACACCGGCGACTACCCGGCGGCGCTGGAGCGGGTGCTCGCCGAGGCCGGCTATCCGGCGCTGCGCGCCGAGCAGGCGGCCCGCCGCGTACGCGGTGACGTCCAACAACTCGGCATCGGCCTGTCCACCTTCGTGGAGATCACCGGCGCGGACACCCGCAGCGAGTACGCCTCCGCGCGCGTCGACCACACCGGCCGGTTCACCGTCCACTCGGGAACCTGCCCGCACGGCCAGGGCCACGTCACCGCCTGGGCGATGATCGCCGCCGACGTGCTCGGCGTACCGCTGGATCGCGTGGACGTGCGCCACTCCGACACCGCGACGGTCCCCGAGGGCGGCGGCACCGGCGGGTCCCGGTCGTTGCAGACCGGTGGGATGGCGGTCCGCGAGGCGGCCCTGGCCCTGGTGGAGCGGGGCCGGGACGTGGCGGCCGCCCGCCTGGGCGTGTCCCTCGACGAGGTGAAGTTCGCCGCGGGACGGTTCCGGTCGACCGCCGGGCGCGTCGTCGACTGGGCCGAGCTGGCCGCCGACGACGCCGGCCCCGGGGGCGGGCTGTCCGCCGAGGCGACGTTCCAGCCGTCCGCCGCGACCTGCCCGTACGGCGCGCACCTGGCCGTGGTGGAGGTGGACACCGAGACGGGTCAGGTGGCCCTGCTGCGCGTGGTGGCGGTCGACGACGCGGGCGTGCTGCTCAACCCGCTGCTGGCCGAGGGGCAGGTGCACGGCGGGTTGGCGCAGGGCGCCGGCCAGGCGCTGGTCGAGGAGGTCCGCTTCGCCGCCGACGGCACGCCGCTGCACGGTGACCTGCACCGGTACGCCATGGTGGGCGCGGCCGAGCTGCCGTCCTTCGAGACGGTCGCGACGCAGACCCCGACCCCGGTGAACCCGCTGGGCGCCAAGGGGCTCGGCGAGTCTGGGGCGGTCGGTCTTCCGCCGGCGGTGCAGAACGCCGTGGTCGACGCCGTCCGCCACCTGGGCGTGCGGCACATCGACATGCCGGTGACCGCCGAGCGGGTCTGGACGGCGATCCAGGCCGCGGGCGCCGCGAGCTAGTGCCGCCAATGGGCCGCCCGGTGACCCGGGCGGCCCATTGGCGTCAGTCGTCCACCACGGACAGCGCCTGCTTCGGGCAGCGGCGCGCGGCTTCGCGTACCCGGGCGGCCAGTGCGCCCTCGAGCGGCTGTTCGGTGATGTGCAGCCGGTCGTCGTCAGCGACGTCGAACACCTCCGGCGCCTGACCCACACAGACCGCGTTGCTCTCGCATCGGGAGAAGTCCACGACCAGTCGCACTGCTCACGCCTCCGTCTTCGGGACGATCTCGAGGATCGGGAACATCATGGTGGGCACGCTGCGGGCCAGCCGCAGGTCGGCGACGTCCAGCAGCCGCTCGATGTGCTCGCGGGAGCGGGCGCCGCCACCGACCATGGCCAGCAGGAGCAGGTCGTAGAGGCGCCCGACGTCGAACCGGTCACCCGGCTCGACCACGGGCTCCAGCACCAGCAGCCGGCTGTCCAGGCGCATCGCCGCCCGCACGGCCGTCAGCAGGCGTACGGCGTTGTCGTCGTCCCAGCCGTAGAGGATCCGCTTGAGCAGGTAGGCGTCCGCGCCGGCCGGGACGGTCTCGAAGAAGCTGCCGTCGGTCACCGTGCACCGCTGGGCCACACCGAGCTTCTGCAGCACCGGCTCGGCCTCGGCGACCACGTGCGGCAGGTCGAACAGGGTGCCACGCAACGCCGGGAAGCGGGCCATGATGCCGCCGAGGAAGGCGCCGTTGCCGCCGCCGACGTCGACCACCGTGGCCAGCTCCCCCCAGGGGTACGCGGGCAGCGCGGCCCGCAGCTCCAGCCGGGTGGCCGCCTGCTGGGAGGCGTCGAAGCGGGCGCTGTCGTGCGGATGGGCGGCCATGTACGGCCAGTAGCCCTCGGGGTGGACCTGGTCGAAGGACGCCTGCCCGGTGCGGATGCTGTGGTCGAAGTGTGCCCACGCCTCGATGTCGGGTTCGAGCAGCGGGTACGCGTCGCGCAGCGACAGCGGGTGGTCGGTGCGCAGCGGCTCGGCGAGCTTGGTCAGCCCGAACACCTCCGGCTCGACCTCGGTGAAGATGCCCTTGCCGGCCAGCGCCCGCAGGGCGCGCAGCAGCGACGGCGCGTGCGCGCCGGTGGCCTCGGCCAGTTCGGTCACCGGTCGTGGCCCGTCCACGAGCTGGTCGGCGACACCCAGCTCGGCGACGGCGCGCACGGTGAACGGCACGATGTAGTCGGCCAGCTCGGTCAGTCGGAACACCGATTCGATGTCGATCCGGGGTCGGGTCGGGGCCATCGATACCTCCTAGGGGGACGTCGGCTGCGGCCCGGCGGGACCGGCGGCGATCACGGTGAGCGTGGGGGTGGCGGCGATGCGGTCCAGTCGCAGGCCGGCGCCGGCCAGCAGGTCGACGAGCTGGTCCCGGGTGCGGTGCCGGCCGCCGGTGAGCACCAGGGTGTGCAGGTCGACGAGCTTCGCGACGTCGAACACGTCGCCAGTGGGGATGATCGCCTCCAGCAGCAGCAGCCGGCTCTCCGGCCGCATCGCCTCGGCGATCCGGCGCAGGATGACCGTGGCGTCGGCGTCGTCCCAGCCCGGCAGGATCGTCTTGAGCACGTACAGGTCGGCGCCCGCCGGCACCGGGTCGAAGAAGCTGCCCGGGATGATCCGGCAGCGATCGGTCACCGCGGCGCGGGCGAGCAGCGCCGGCGCGGCCGCCACCACGTGGGGCAGGTCGAGCAGGGTGCCGCGCAGCTGCGGGCAGCGGGTGAGCAGGCCGGCCAGGAACGCGCCGTCGCCGCCGCCGACGTCAACGACGTCCCGGGCCCGCGCCCACGGCCACGCCGGCAGGACGGTACGCAGGTGCAGCCGGGTCAGGCTGGACATCCACCGGTCGACGGCGAGGCTGTCCGCCGGATTCCCGGCAAGGTAGGACCAGTAGTCGGTGCCGTGGATCCGGGGAAAGGCGGCCTCCCCGGTGCGCAGGCAGCGGCCGAGCCCCGCCCAGGCGCGGACGTCCGCGGCCATCAGCGGGTACGCGTCGCGCAGCGACAGTGGATGGTCGGTGCGCAGCGGCTCGGCGAGCTTGGTCAGCCCGAACACCTCCGGCTCGACCTCGGTGAAGATGCCCTTGCCGGCCAGCGCCCGCAGGGCACGCAGCAGCGACGGCGCGTGCGCGCCGGTGGCCTCGGCCAGCTCGGTCACCGGTCGTGGCCCGTCGACGAGCTGGTCGGCGACGCCCAGGTGGGCGATCACCCTTATGGCGAACGGCACGATGTAATCGGCGAGTTCGGTGAGCCGGGTCAACGCACCGAGGTCGGTACGGGGCCGCGCCGCCAGCATCAACCGCCTCCACTATCACGTGTCTTGTATCTCGCGTATCTGCACACTAGCTTGTGTTCCGGGTCGCTGTCACCGTCGTCGCGGGAGGCACTGAATGCTGGACGGATGGGTGAGCTGGCCGAGCGAGCTGGCCGAGCGCTACCGCACGGAGGGCTACTGGCGCGGCGAGTCGCTCGCCGACCTGGGCCGGGAATGGGCGCGGACGGACCCGGAGCGCACCGCGTTGGTCACCGCTGAGCACCGGGTGAGCTACGGCGACCTCGACCGCCGGGCCGACCGGATGGCCGCCGGGCTGCGGGCCCGCGGTGTCAGCCGGCACGACCGAGTGGTCGTCCAGCTGCCCAACGGCGTCGAGTTCGTGGTGGTGTGCCTGGCGCTGTTCCGCCTGGGCGCCCTGCCCGTGCTGGCCCTGCCGGCGCACCGACGGGCCGAGATCGGCCACCTGTGCGCGCACACCGAGGCGGTCGCCTACGTGACCGTCGACCAGGTCCAGGGGTACGACCTGCGCAAGCTCGCCGCCGATGTCCGCGCCGAGACGCCGTCGCTGCGGCAGGTGTTCGTGGTCGGCGACCCCGGCGAGTTCACCGCCCTGGCCGAGGTGGACGCCGACCCGGTGCCGCTGCCCTCCCCGGACCCGTCGGACGTCGCGTTCTTTCTGCTCTCCGGCGGCTCGACGGGCCTGCCGAAGCTGATCCCGCGCACCCACGACGACTACGCGTACCAGCTGCGGGCGACCGCGGCGGCGATGAACTTCGGGCCCGACGGTGTCTATCTCGCCGCGCTCCCGGTCGCCCACAACGCGGCCCTGGGCTGCCCCGGCGTGCTCGGCGCGCTGCGGGTCGGCGCCACCGCTGTGCTCGCCGGCAGTCCCAGCCCCGACGAGGCGTTCCGGCTGATCGCCCGCGAACGGGTCACCCTGACCACGCTGATGCCGCCCTTCCTGCCGTTGTGGGCCGACCTCGCGCCGATGCTCGGCGCCGACCTGACCGGCCTGGTGGTCGAGGTCGGCGGCGCCAACCTCAGCCCGGAGGTGGCCGCCCGGGTGACCCGGGAGCTGGGCATCCGCCTGGCCCACTTCTTCGGCATGGCCGAGGGCCCGATCTGCTGCACCCGCCCCGACGACCCGCCGGAGCTCGCGGCCCACACCCAGGGCCGTCCCCTGTCGGCCGCCGACGAGTTCCAGGTGATCGACGAGGACGGCCGGCAGGTCGCCGCCGGCGAAGTGGGCGAGCTGATCGTGCGCGGCCCGACCACGCTGCGCGGCTACTACCGGGTGCCGGAGTACAACGCGCGCACCTTCACCCCGGACGGCTTCCTGCGCACCGGAGACCTGGTCCGCTGGACCCCGACCGGCGAGCTGGTCGTGGTCGGCCGGATCAAGGAGGTCGTCAACCGGGGCGGCGAGAAGGTCCCGGCCGGCGAGGTCGAGGAGCACCTGCTCGCCCACCCGGCGGTCCGCGAGGTCGCCGTGGTCGCCGTGCCGGACCGGGTGCTCGGGGAGAAGACCTGCGCGGTGGTGGTGCCGCGCTCGGACGCCCCCACACTGGGGCAGCTGCGGGACTTCCTCACCGACCGGGGGCTGGCGGCGTACAAGCTGCCCGACCGGTTGGAGCTGCGCGGCGCGCTGCCGCACACCGGGGTGGGCAAGGTGGACAAGCGGGCGCTGGGCGCCGAGCTGACCGGCTGAGCAGGGCCACCCGTAGCTTTTCAGCGAAGAACGACGCCGAAAAGCTGCCGAACCATCCACTCAGGAGTGCCGGTGGTAGGCCTTGTTGGCGATGCGCCAGCTGTTGTCGACGTAGACCAGCAGGAAGATGTCGGTGAAGGTGTCCGTGCCGTGCCAGAGCGTCATGGTTGCGGTCGCGACGGTGCCGTGGACGTCGATGGAATCGATGCGGCGGGAGCGAATCGGTTCGTTCGGGGCCGGGTGGCCGTGGAAGAGAGCGCAGTAGTCGTCCAGGCGCCACGAGGCGAATGCGCCGTCCCGCATTCCCTCGATGTGGGCGGTGGGCAGGAACGCGTCGCGAAAGTGGGTGGGGTCGCCGGTGGCGTGTCCGCGGATGTAGGCGCGTAGCGGTTCGAGCACGGCGTCACCTACGGCGGGGACCGTGGCGGCAACGGCGATGTCGGCCTCAGGGTCGGCCGGGGTGTCGGCCAGGTCGGCTGCGCTGCGCAGCGGGGTGTTTGACGCGACCGCCAGCAGTGCCATGTCCTTGGCCAGCGCGCCGATCGTGAAGTCGGCCGTGGCAGCGGCTGGCTGGCCGCTGAGGAAGGGCCGTTTGCGGGCGACAAGCCCGCCGAGCTGGCCCAGTTCGAGGACGTCCAGCACCTGGGCACGGGGCAGGCCCAAGGCGTCGGCTTGCCGCAGTGAGTCGCGCAGCGCGAGGACGGCGCCGGCGAGGCTGCTGTTGGCGACCAGCTTGAGCGCCGCGGCGGCGGAGGCATCGTCGACGCGCCGCACGGTGCCGAGCGCTTCCAGAACCGGTCGGACCCGGTCGAACGCGTCCTGGTCGGCGGCGGCGAGAATCTGCAGGGTGCCGGCGGCAGCAGCTGGCACGGAGCCGAGCACCGGCGCATGGACGTAGGACGGGCCGAGTTGCCGGGCCAGCCTCGACGCCTCGGCGGGGGCGATCGTGCTGGTGTTCAGCACGATGGCGTCCGTTCTCAGCGAGTCGCGGACGTGGTCGACGACCTGCTGGCAGGCCCGGCCGTCGAACAACGCGAGAAGCGTGATGTCGGCCTTCGCGACGGCGTCGTTCGGGTCGCCGGTCGTCTCGACAACGCCTGCCGCGCGCCCGGAGCGTGTCCAACCGACGACGTCCCAGTCGTAGCCGGCGAGTCTTGTCGCGATCGCAGCGCCCATGCGGCCCAAGCCAAGAACAGCGATAGTGCGCGGTTCGGTCATGCGTCCCAGAGTGAGGTACCGCGATAGCTGCGACAAGCGCAGATCTCGCACGACAGCCATGCGGGACATGCATACCGACAAGGCACACTCGTGCCATGGAGTTGCTTGTGTGGCGGACGTTCGTGACGGTGTGCCGGCTCGGTTCGCTGTCGGCGGCGGCCGCCGAGCTCGCTCACACACAGTCGGCCGTCTCCCGACAGATCGCCGGTCTGGAGCGCCAGCTCGGCGTGCCGCTGTTGCAGCGGCACGCGCGCGGTGTGCGCCCGACGCCTGCCGGCGAGGTGTTCCGTCACCACGCCTTGGCCGCGCTCAACGAGGCCGACCGCGCCGTTCGCGCCGTACGGGACATTCGTGACGGGACGCTCAACCGGCCACTGGCCGTCGGCGCGACGCCATCTCTGGCCGCCGGGATTGTGCCCGCGGCGATCCGCCGCCTGATGGATACGGCCGGACCCATCCGGTGGAGTCTGCTGCCCGGGCTGAGCGCACAACTGCACGACCGCGTGATCGCCGGCGACCTCGACGTCGCTGTCGTCACCGATGCGCCACCAGGGCTACCCAACGACTCACGTCTCGAACGCCGATTCCTGGGGATGGACGAGATGGTCGTCGTGCTGCCCGTCGACCACCCGCAGGCCGGTCACGGTCCGGTGCGCATTCAGGCGCTGGCCGACCAGACCTGGGTCGAGGACAACGACGGCTCGGCGGCGCTGCTGCACCAGCACGCCGCCCGCGCCGGAGTCACCGCCCGCATCGACCTCACCGCGGCCGACCTGCCCGGCAAGGTGGCCCTGGTCGCCACCGGCCACGCCATCGCGCTCATACCTGGGGCGCTGACGTGCGCGCTGCGGACCGACGTCACCACAGTGACCCTCGCTGATCCCCCGACCCGCGGCATCTACACGATCACACCACGTCGCGACACACACCCGAGCGCTGCACCCCTGTTCGACCAGCTCACGCTAGCCTTCGACTCGGTTCGTCCTGCCCAATCCGCGCCTTGGCCGGCCGAAACGGGCCCCCGCTGAAAGCTACGGGCGGCCCGAGCCGGCGTGGGGAAGGAGCTGACGGCCCCTTCCCCACCCCCAACTCAGCCCGTCAGGTGGTACAGCCGGTGGAAGCGGTCGTCCACCGGCACGATCTGCACGTCCGCGAAGCCGGCCTCGGTGGCGAACCGGCGGACCTGGGCGGGACGCAGGACCGTCCCGGTGGCCGTCGAGTCGGGTCCGGCCAGACCGGCCGGCAGGCAGTGCAGCACGCTGGTGGCGTACTGGAAACGCTCGATCTCGTCGCCGGGCGCGACGAACCGGTGCGCCACCTTCGCGTCCAACACCAGCACCGCGCCGCCCTCGCCGCGCAGCCGACGGCAGGCCCGCAGCACCGACACCGGCTGGCACATCTCGTGCAGCGCGTCGAAGACGCAGACCAGGTCGTACCGGCCGGCCAGCTCCGGGTCGACGGCGTCGCGCCGGTGGAACCGGACCCGGTCGGCCACGCCGGCGGCCGCGGCGTTCGCGTCCGCCGCGGCGACCGTCGGCGCGTCCAGGTCGTAGCCGTCGATCTCGGCCAGGGGGTACGCCCCGGCCAGCGCGATCGCCGCCCAGCCCGCGCCACAGCCGATGTCGGCGATCCGGCTCGGCGCGGCGCCGAGCCGCTGGTGGATGCGCGGCAGTGCCGAGGAGAGCCAACCGGGCAGGGCGTACGTGAACAGCGCCCGGTTGGCGCCCGAGTGGCCGTGCCGCCAGTCGTCGCCGTACACCTCGTCCGGCACCCCGGCTCCGGTGCGGTACGCGTCGAGCAGCGCCGGCAGCGCCCCGGCCACCCCGCCCAGCGGCAGCATGGTCAGCGAGACCAGCGACAGCGGGCTGTCCGAGGCGAGCAGCACCTCGGCGTGCCCCGCCGGCAGCCGGTAGACCCGCCGCTCGGGTGCGGCCGCCACGTCGTCCACCTCGACGAACCCGGCGACCGCCTGCTGTTCCAGCCACTCCCGCGCGTACCGAGCGTCGATACCGGTACGCGCGCACAGCTCAGCCACGTCGGCCGGGCCACGGTCGAGTGCCTCGTACAGCCCGAGCCGGGCGCCTAGGTAGCCGGCCAGCAGCTCCTGGGTGTGCAGCATGGCCAGGAACAGCCGCAGCGACAGCGCCCTGGCCCGCTGGTCCCCGTCGCCGGGCGTCGCCGGGCGCAGTGTCGCCGCGCCCGGCCGGTGCCCGGAGCGCGCGGTCAACTGGCCAGCTCGCCGCGGGCCCGCAGTATGTCGTTCACGTGCTCCGCCACGGCGTCGATCGTGACGATCTTCCGTGCGGTCGTCTCGTCGATCGGCGGCAGCTCGAACTCGTCCTCCAGGGTGAAGGCCAGCTCCAGCAGCGCGAGCGAGTGGAAGCCGAGGTCCTCGACCAGCCGCGAGTCACCCGCCCCCTCGATCTGCTCCGGGTTGGGCGCCAGTTCGGTGACGATCGCCGTCACCGAGTCGCGCACCTCCGCCTCGGTACGCACCTCGGCTGTCGTCGACCTGGTCGCGTCGGTCATTCCCGCCTCCTGTCCGAACGTCCCTCAGGACGCCGTCGTCGTCTGCTCGGTCTAGTCCCGCTGACCGGCCGGTGCCGTGGTGACCACGGTGCCGGGCAGCCGGTCATCGACGAACGCCTGCCACAGCTGGCGCCGTTTGGGTTTACCGCTGGAGGTGCGGGCGATGGTGCCGCGCGGCGCGTCCACGATGACCACCCGCGCACCCTCTGCCCGGCGGCGCAGCTCCCGCTCCGCCTGCGCCAGCCACTCGGGCTGGGCCTGCTCGAACACGGCCACGACGGTCGCGGCGCCGGCACGGTGGCCCAGCAACGCGGCCATCCGCTGGGCCGGCACACCGGGGCGGCAGATGGCCCACTCGAGATCCTCGGCGAACACCGCCCGACCCCGCACCTTCATGCTGTCGCCGAGCCGGCCGAGCACGTGCAACTGCCCGTCGTGCAGGAAGCCGGCGTCGGCGGTGCGCAGCACACCTTCGCCGAGCGCGGTCTGCGACGCCGAGTCGCCCTCGTTGATGTACCCCTGCGCGACGGACGCGCCGTGCACCTCGATCTCGCCGACCACCCCGTCCGGCAGCGGCGTGCCGGACTCGTCCACGATCCGCACCCGCACCCCGGTCAGCGGCCGGCCGCAGCCCACCACCGGGTACGCGTCGACGGCGTCGTCGACCGGCTCGGCGGGGTCGGGTACCGCCCGTGCGCCCAGCCGTAGCCGGTCGGGGCGCAGCTCGACGGCGTGGTACAGCTCGTCCAATGGCAGCCCGGTGACCGCGAGGGTCGCCTCCGCCAGCCCGTACGCGGGCAGCAGGGCGCGCGGGTCGAAGCCGTACGGGACGAGCAGCGCGCAGAACCGGCGCAGCGCCTCGGCGTCGACGCGCTCGGCGCCGACGATGACCGCGCGCCAGTCGGAGAGGTCCAGCCCGGTCAGCGCGTCGGGGCGTACCCGGCGGGCGATGTACTCCAGCCCGAAGTTCGGCATCGAGGTCAGTCGCGCGCCGTGCGCCCCGAAGCAGCGCAGGTAGCGCCCGGGGTTGCGGACGAACTCCTCCGGCGGCATCAGCCACAGGTCGCTGGTGTTGACCACCGGGGTGACGAGGCACCCGATGAGGCCCATGTCGTGGTGCACCGGCAGCCAGGACGCGGTCGGGTCGTCCGGGGTCATGGCCAGCCACCGCCGGATCGCCGTGACGTTGGCGGCCAGGGCCGCGTGCGGCACCTGCACGCCCCGGGCGCGGCCGCTGGAGCCGGACGTGAACTGGAGCAGGGCGAGCGGGCCCGGTGCCGCGACCGCGCCCCGGGCTCCGCCGGCGGCGTCGGCCAGTTCGTCGGCGCAGAGGACCCGGCGGACTCCGGCGGTCGCGGCCAGCGGCTCGATGGCCGCGGTGAGGGTGGCCGCGCAGACCACCACCCGTGGCGCGGCGGCGCGCAGGAGGCCCAGCACGTGCTCGCCGTAGACCTCGCGGTCCTGAAAGGCCAGCGGTGGGGCGATCGGTGAGGGCGCCGCTCCGGCGGCCATCGCGGCGAACAGCGTCGCGACGAAGTCGGGGCCGGCGGGCTCGACGATGGACACCACGTCGCCCGGGACCACCCCGACGGCCCGCAGGCCGGCGAGGATCACCCGGGTCCGGTCGGCCAGTTCGGCGTACGACAGGAAGGTCCAGTCGTCACCGCTGGCCGCGAAGTGCACACCCCGGTCCTGCCTGGGTCGTTCCAGCCAGCTCAGCAGCGGCGAGCCCGAAACGGCGCGTACGGTCATCGGCCGGTCACCTCCTCCCCTGTACGTCTATCCGAGATCGATAGCAGATACAAGGCTAAACAAGATACGAGTGAGGCGATAGGGTGTATCCGTGACCAGTACGCTTCCCCGGGTCGACGGACTGCTCCCCGCGCTCGCCGAGCGGGCGCCGGAGATTGACCGGGCAGGCCGGGTCCCGGACGACGTCCTCGCCGACCTCAGCGCCGCGGGCTGCCTGCGGATGCTGGTGCCGTCCGCCCATGGTGGCGCCGACCTGCCGCTGGTTGAGGCGCTGCGGGTCATCGAGCAGCTGTCCACCGCGGACGGCTCCACCGGCTGGCTGATCGGCCAGGTGGGCCTGGCGCACCTGCTGTTCGCCTGTTTCCCCGAGGCCGCCCGGGACGAGATCTACGCGGGCGGTCCGGACGTGTTGGGCGCCGGCGCGGTCGCGCCCAAGGGCCGGGCAGCCCCGGACGGCGCCGGCGGCTGGCGGGTCAACGGCCAGTGGCCGTTCGTGACCGGCAGCCCCCAGGCGAGCTGGATCTACCTGAACTGCATCGTGCTCGACGGCCGCACACCCCGGACCCTGCCCAACGGGGCGCCGCTGACCCGGATGGTGCTCTTCCCCGCCGGCGAGCTGGAGCAGATCGACACCTGGCAGGTGCTCGGCCTGCGCGGCTCCGCCAGCCAGGACGTGCGGGCGGCCAACCGGACCTGTCCCGAGCACCGCGGCTTCAGCCTGGTCGGTGACGGCGACGACGTGCGCCGAACGGTCTTCCGGATCGCCCAGGCCGGTCTGCTCATCGCCGCGGTCGACCTCGGCATGGCACAGGGCGCCGTCCGCGACGCCGCGGCCCACGCCGCCGCCGGCCGCCGCCGTACGTTCAGCACCCGGTCGCTGGCCGACTCGCCGGTGTTCCACGACCGCCTCGGCGAGGCCCACGTGGCCCTGCGCGCGGCCCGGGCGCTGCTGCACCACGAGGCGGAGTCTGCCTGGGAGACCGCCCGGCGGGGCGAGGTGCTCAGCGCACTGGACCGGGCCTGCCTGCGGGCCACCGCCACGCAGGTCACCACCGCCGCGCTGCAGGCCGTCCAGACGGCGTACGCGCTGGTCGGCGCGTCGACCGTGTTCGACTCCTCGCCGCTGCA
The DNA here is from genome assembly GCF_042872965.1 of Micromonospora sp. NPDC005087. NCBI lineage: Bacteria > Bacillati > Actinomycetota > Actinomycetes > Micromonosporales > Micromonosporaceae > Micromonospora > Micromonospora sp. NPDC005087. Next base: position 843,783 of record NZ_JBIALB010000001.1, read on the forward strand.
ACGGCGACTGCGCGACATCAACACCGCGACCCAGCACTTCGTGAACAGCCGGGACAGCTACGGCACGGTCGGTGCACTGCTGAGCGGCGCGGACGTCGACACCACGATGTTCTGACCACGGCGTTCTGACCACGGCCCGGCCCGCACCCACCGCGCCGGGTCGCGGTCGGCGCCGGGAACCCGGCAGGTCAGCCGCGGGCGGGGGCGGATTCGACCGCTGCCCGCGGGTCCAACGCTGGCACCCGGGCCGGCACGGGCGCCCCGGCACCGAAGTAGCGCTCCCGCAGGGTCCGCTCCGCCGGGTCGTACGCGGAACGGAACAGGCCACGGCGCTGCAACTCCGGCACCAGCAGGTCGCAGATGTCGTCGATGCCCTGGGTGGTCGGGCAGGGGATCAGGTTGAAGCCGTCCACGTCGGCCACCGCGCACCACTCCTCCATCCGGTCGGCGACCTGCTCGACCGTGCCGAAGAGGGTCACCGGGGCGCCGGTGCGGGGCCGGCGGGCGGTGGCCACCAGGTAGCGCACGTCACCGACCGTCCAGGTGCGCTCGGGCCCGAGCCGGCGCAGGAAGCCCACGAAACTCTGACTGCCCTGCCCGGCGATCTCGGCCACCGGCGTCTCGTCCGGATACGCCGCGAGGTCGACGTCCATCCAGCCGCACCACTTGGCCAGCTGCCCCTCCCCGCTCCACAGCGCGACGTACTCCTCGGCCCGCCGGCGGGCCTCGGCGCGGGTCGGTGCGACCATCACCATGCTGCCCTGCAGCGCCTTCACCGAACGCGGGTCGCGCCCGTGCGCGGCGACCTGGGACCGCAGCCGGGCCACCTGCGCCGCGCCGCTGGCCGGGTCCGCCATGGTCAGGAAGACGACCTCGGCGTGCCGGGCCGCGAAGGTCATCCCCCGCCCGGACGCGCCGGCCTGGTACAGCACCGGGGTGCGCTGCGGCGACGGTTCACACTGGTGCGGGCCCCGCACCGAGAACCAGCGCCCCTCGTGGCCGATCTCGCGTACCCGGTCCGGGTCGGTGAAGACGTTCGCGGCGACGTCGCGGACCACCGCGTCGTCGTCCCAGCTCTCCTCCCACAGCCGGCGCGCCACCTCGACGTACTCGTCGGCCCGGTCGTAGCGCTCGTCGTGGTCCAGGTACGAACCCAGCCCGTTCGCGGACGCGGACCGCAGATACGAGGTGACGATGTTCCAGGCGACCCGTCCGCCGGTGAGGTGGTCCAGGGAGCTGAACACCCGGGCGCACTCGTACGGGGCGTGGTAGGTCGTCGAGTAGGTGACGGCGAGGCCCAGCCGGGAGGTGGTGGCGGCGATCGCGGGCAGCACGAGCAGCGGGTCGATCGACGGGAGCTGCACCGCGTGCCGCACGGCCGCTCGCCAGGATCCCTGGTAGACGTCGTAGGTGCCGTGCACGTCGGCGAAGAAGAGCGCGTCCAGGCAGGCTGCCTCCAGCCGCTGGCCCAGCTCGACCCAGTAGGCGAGGTCGCGGTAGCCGGTGGCGCTGCGGTCGGCGGGGTGCCGCCAGAACCCCTTGAACTGCGGCGACGGCGAGCACTGGGTGAACAGATTGAGATGCACGTATCAAGTGTCTCGTATGCTATCTGGTATCGCAACGCTCGACCGGATACGGTACGGACATGTCCGTGACGCCTCGCATCGACCTCGCGTCGGTCACCCGCCTCACCGAACTGGCCGACTACATCGTTCCGTTCACCATCCGGGTCATGTGCGACCTGGCGGTCGCCGACCACCTGGTCGAGGGCCCGTTGCCGGTGGACGTGCTGGCCCGGCGGGTCGGCGCGCATCCCGGCGCGTTGACCCGAGGCCTGCGCGCGCTGGCCGGGCGGGGGATCTTCACCGAGGTCACCCCCGAGGTCTTCGGGCTCACCCCGCTGGCCGAACCGCTGCGCAGCGACCACCCGTTCTCGGTCCGCGAGTGCTTCCCGTTGATGCCGCCGGACATCTACTCCTGGGCCCGGTTGACGCACAGCCTGCGTACCGGTGCGACGGCGTTCGGGCACGTGCACGGCGGCACCCGGTACTACGACCACTTCGCCGACCACCCGTACGAGTGCGTCCGGTTCGAGAAGTCGGCCGAGAGCGTCAACCCGTTCGTGCTGCGGACCGTACTGCCGGTGCTGGACCTGGCCGGGGCCCGGACGCTGGTGGACGTGGGCGCCGGGCACGGCACCTTCGCCGGTGGCCTGCTCGCCCGCCACCGGGAACTGCGCGCGATCCTGCTCGACCTGCCGCACGTGGTGGCCGAGGCGCCGGGCGTGCTGGCCCGCGCCGGCGTCGCCGACCGGTGCGAGATCCGCGGCGGAAGCTTCTTCGACCCACTGCCCGCCGACGCCGACGTGTACCTGCTCAAGACGATCATCCATGACTGGCCGGACGAGCAGGCCGCCGAGATCCTGCGCAACGTCCGCGCCGCCGCCCGGCCCGACAGCCGGCTGGTCATCATCGAGTCGGTCAGCCGCTACGGGAACCACGACGACACCGGCAAGGTGATGGACGTCAAGGCGCTCGCCCTGTTCGGCGGACGGACCCGGACCGAGCCGGAGTTCCGCGCGCTGCTCGCCGAATCCGGGTTCCACCTGTCGCGGATCACGCCGACCTCCTCGATGTCGGTCCTCGAGGCCGTGCCGGCGCCCGACGGCGAACCCGTCGCCGTCCGGCCGGCCGTCGCGGCGGCCGGCCGGACGGCCTGACGAGGCCCGCCATGCCGCGCCTGGACGGTCGCAACCACGTCAACCTCACCGTCGTCGACCTGGAGCGCAGCACCTCGTTCTACTGTTCGGTGTTCGAGATGGTGGTGGTCAACGACGTCACCCCGCCCGAGTCCGGCTTCCGCTTCCGCACCCTGCTGCACACGGCGTCGTTCGCCTCGGTCGTGCTGGGCTGCGTCGAGGGCCCGGCCGACGCCGAGGTGGGCGAGGTCGACCCGCAGCGCTTCGACGAGCGGCGCCCGGGGCTGCACCACCTGGCCTACCACGTGCCCGAGCGCGGCGACCTGGACGAGTGGGTCGCCCACCTGGACGGCATCGACGTCCCGCACTCCGGCATCACCACCTCCAAGCACGAGGCCGGATCGCAGATCTGGCTGCGCGACCCGGACAACATCTGGCTGGAGTTCTACTGGGTGAACCGGGACTTCTTCGTCGACCGGCTACGGCAGGTCTGGCGACGCGACCGTCGGACGGCCCGGGCCTGAGCGGGGGTTGAGGAACATCGGAACGAAAACCGGCGCTAAGCACCTGTCGGCCCTGGTGGGCGCCTGACGGGACGTCGGGCGCGGGACGATCTTGAAGTCATCCCACAGATAACGCCGCACCGCCCGGCTGCTGCCCTGGCTGCTCAAGGGCCGCACCCGCGGTCCGGTGTTCGTCACCGCCCGCCGTGCGGGGCCGGGGAAGGTCATTGGCCCTCGGGACGTGTGCCCAGACACCGGGGCGGCGCGCCTGTCCTACGGCCAGGCCCGCGCCCTGCTGGACATCCACACCGCCACACAGGGCCCGGGGACGGGCTGGGACCTGCACAAATACCGCCACTCCGCGCTGACGCACCTGGGCGAGGCTGGCGCGTCGCTGCTGATGCTGATGGCCAAGTCCCGGCACCGCAAGCCGGAGAACCTGCGCCGCTACTTCAAGCCGTCGCCGGACGCCATCGCCGAACTCACCAGCCTGCTCGCACCCGGCGACACACGCCGAGGCGGCGGCAAGTGACCGAGTCGGCCGACCCGTCGATCCTGATCATCCCGACCGACCCGAAACCACCGAGCCCTGGAGTTGACATGGCTGACATGATCGTGCCCGACCCCGTCACGCGGGACATTCTCGCGATCTTCGAACGCGCGCGATCCCGGCTGTTCGAGCGCCTTGAGGACCTGACCGACGCCGAGTACCACTGGGAGCCGGTCAGCGACTGCATCAGCATCCGCCCCGGCGACGACGGCGTCTTCCGCGTCGCCACGCTATTTCCGGAATCGAGTCCGGAGGCGCCGGACCCCCTCACGACGATCGCCTGGCGCATCTGGCACATCGGCAGCCTCTGCCTGCGCGGCTATGTGATCCACTTCTTCGAGGACGTCCCCGAGTTCGGCGACCGCCACGAGTGGCCGGGCACCGCGAAAGAGGGCGTCGAGGCGCTCGCCGAGGACTGGGAGCACCTCATCTCCCGTATCGCAGCCCTCGGCGACAAGCGCCTGTTGGCGCCGATAGGCCTGGGCCCCGGCGGTTGGGCCGATGAGACCTATCTGAAGCTCGCGCTGCACGCTCTGGTCGAGGTCGCGCATCACGGCGGCGAGATCGGCCTGCTGCGCGACCTGTACCTGCGCGAAGGCGTCTGATTTCGGCGGTGGGCGACCTTGCCCGGCGGCCGTGTGCCGCCAGGTCAAAGCGCTCTCAGGCCCGCGAGCGGCTTGGCGCCGGTTTCGTTCCGATGTTCCTCAACCCCCTGAGCAGCGGACCGCGCGAAGAAGGGGCCTCCCGGTCGGGCGGCCCCTTCGCATGTCAGGCCGGCAGGTCGGCCTCGCTGCGCGCCACCACCGCGTCCCCGAGCACCAGCAGGTCGATCTCCTTGGCCCGGACGAACGTGTCCACCGCGTCGGCGGCCGAGTTCACAATCGGGTCGCCGGCGAGGTTGAACGAGGTGTTGACCACCGCCGGCACTCCGGTGAGCTGCCGGAACTGCTCGATCAGCGACCAGTAGCCGGGGTTGGTGTCGCGGTACACGGTCTGCGGGCGGGCCGAGCCGTCCACGTGCGTCACCGCCGGGACCCGCAGCCGCGCGTCCGGGCGCAGCGAGGCGGCGGCCAACATGAACCGGGACGGATCGCCGACCGGACCGTCGACCAGCTCGGACACGTGCTCGGCCAGGACACTGGGCGCCACCGGACGCCACATCTCCCGCCCCTTGAGCACGTTGAGGCGTTCCAGGCTGCGCCGACCACGCGGGTCGGCCAGCAGACTGCGCGCGCCGAGCGCCCGCTGCCCGATCTCGGCCCGCCCGCGTGCCCAGCCCACGATCCGGCCAGCGGCGAGTTCACCGGCCACGGCGCGGGCCAACTCGTCGTCACCCAGGCGGCGGTGCACCATGCCGGCCCGAGCCGCCGCCGCCTCACCGGCCTCCGTGGTGATCGGCTGACCCCAGTACGCGTGGTCGAGACGGGTGGGCGCGAACTCACCGCACTCCCGCGCGGCGACCAGCGCGGCCCCCAGGGACACCCCCGCGTCGGTCGGCACCGGCGGCACGTAGACCCGCTCGAACAGGCCACTGCGGACCAGCACGCCGACCATGGTGCAGTTCATCGCCACCCCGCCCGCGAGCGCCAGCACCGGGGTGTCGACCCGCCGACGCAGCTCGGCGGCCAGCGACAGCACCGTCTCCTCGAGCCCTTGCTGGATCGTCGCCGCGAAGTCCGCGTACGCGATCGGCTCCTCCCCGGTGCGCGGCGCGTACGGGAACAGCTTGCCGAACTGGGGTTTGAGGGACTCGGCGACGGCCGGGTAGTACGCCATCAGCGGGCCGAGGGTCGCGGCCCTTCGGGCGGGCACGTCAGCGGTGGGCGTGCCACGGACCAGCTCGTACCCGCCGGGAACCGCCCGCACTGGCGCGCCGGGGCCGGGCCTTCCGTACGCGGCGAGGCCCATCAGCTTGCCGGTGCCCCAGTAGCCCAGCCCCGCCCACTCGGCGGCGGCGTTGTAGTAGAAGCCCAACGACTGCTCGACGGGCCACTCCCGCAGGATCTCGATGTCCCCGTCGGCGTAGCGCCCGAACGAGGTCGACTGCGTCTCGCCGGCGCCGTCGAGGACCAGGACCGCCGCCTCGTCACAGTCGACGCTGAACGCCGCGCTGGCCGCGTGCGCGACGTGGTGCGGCACCCAGCGGATCGCCGGCATGGTCAGGTCCTCGTGGCCGGGGAAGAGCATCGCCCGCAGCCCGTCGGGGGTGAACCGTCGGTTGCGCCCGAGCGGGATGTCCCGGAAGTCCCAGCCGATGGCGACGGTGTCCACCTCCTGCGGGCCGATGCCGGCCATCGCCAGGCAGGCGGCGACGGCGTCGGCGGGCGGTTGGCCCACCGCGTGCTTGCGCCGGCTGACCCGCTCCTGCTCGACGAGGCCGCAGAGCGCACCGTCGCGGACCAGCGCGGCGCTGGAGTCGTGGAAGCCGATGTTCACCCCGAGTACGTAGCGCGCCGACATGGTCGGCCTCCTTTCCGGTGTCTGGCGGTCATCCGACCTGGCGGGCCTCGTCGAGGGCGAGCACGGCACGGACGATGTTGTGGTAGCCGGTGCAGCGGCACAGGTTGCCCTTCAGGGCGTGCCGCACGTCGTGCTCGGTGAGCGGCCCCGGGTTCTCCTCGAGCAGGCTCACCACGGCGAGGACCATGCCGGGAGTGCAGAAGCCGCACTGCAGGGCGTGGTGCTCGTGGAACGCCTCCTGCACCGGGTGCAGCCGCTCGCCGTCGGCGAGCCCCTCCACGGTGCGGATCTCGGCGCCGTTGGCCTGCGCGGCCAGCAGGCTGCACGACTTGACCGACCGCCCGTCCAGCAGCACCGTGCAGGCCCCGCAGGAGGAGGTGTCGCAGCCCACGGTGGCCGCGGTCAACCCCAGCTCCTCGCGCAGCAGATGGACCAGCAGGGTACGGGCCGGCACCCGCCGGCTGTCCGGGCGACCGTTGACCGTGGCGGTGACGGCGACGGTCGTCGTACCGGGACGGGCGTCGATGCTCATCGTGACTCCTCCGGGATGGTGCCGTTCTCGGCCAGGGCGCGGGCCACCAGCACCCGGCTCAGGTGCCGCCGGTAGGCGGCCGAGGCGCGTACGTCGTCCGGCGGGTCACACCCCTCATCGGCGCGCGCCGCCGCAGCGACACCGGCGCCCTCAGCGAGGGCCACCTCGACCCCGTGCGCCCGCCGGATGGTCGGCCCCATGCCGGCCAGCGCGACCCGACCGTCGGCGACGGCGACGGCCACCAGCGACCACTCCAACGCCGGCCGGGCGAAGGTCCGGTAGCTCCACCGTGCCGGGCCGGGCAGCGGCACCCGTACCTCGGTGACGAGTTCGTCGGGCCGGCACACCGTCGCCCCGGGCGCCACGGCCAACTCGGCGGCGGGCACCTGCCGGGCGCCGGCCACGCTGCGCAGCACCACGACGGCGTCCAGCGCGACCAGGGCCAGCGGCAGGTCCGCGGCCGGGTCGGCCTGGGCGAGCGCGCCGCCCACGGTCCCCACATGCCGCACCTGCGGGTCACCGACCGCCGCGGCGGCGACGGCCAGCATCGGGGCGTACCGCTCGACCAGCGGGTCGGTGAGCAACCGGCGGTAGCGGGTCAGCGCGCCCACGGCCAGGTGGTCGTCACGGTGGGCCACGTACGACAACTCGCCGACCCGGCCGAGGTCCAGCAGGGTGTCGACGCGGTCGTGGCGCAGCTTCAGCGCCGGCAGCAGCGACTGCCCGCCGGCCAGCGGCCGCAGCTGGTCGCCGTACGCCTCGCGCAGCTCCAGCGCCTCGGTCAGGTCCCGGGCCCGGTGGTAGTGCAGGTTCGCCGGGATCACGGGCCGGCCGCCGACCAGGTGGGCACCGGGCTGCGGTGCGTGGCGCGCAGGATGGTCTCGATGAGCTGGTTGCGGCGCGGGAGCAGGTAGAAGTGGCCGCCGGGGAACGTGTGCAGGGCGAAGCCACCTCGGGTGCGGTGGGCCCAGTCGCCGGCCTCGTCCGCGGTGACCTCCGGGTCGTCCGCGCCGACGCAGGCCAGCACCGGCGTCCGTAGCGGCACCGGCGGCCGCGGACGGTAGGTCTCGGCGATCCGGTAGTCGGCGCGCAGCACCGGCAGGGCGATCGCGCGTACCCCCTCGTGTTCGAGGGCCTCCCGGCCGGTGCCGCCGAGCCGCCCGGTCTCCGCCCACAGCGCGTCGTCGTCGGCCAGGTGCACGCTGGTGGCCCGCAACCGGTCCGGCCCCGGGCGGCCGGAGACCACCAACGCCCGTAGCACGCTGCCGGGGCCGTCCAGCCGGCGTGCCGTCTCGTACGCCACGGACGCCCCGAGGCTGTGCCCGAACAGGACGACCGGGGCGTCGGCCGGCAGCGCCCGCACCGCTGCGGCGACCCCCTCGGCCAGGGTCGGCAGGTCGGCGGCGAACGGTTCCCCGGCCCGGTCCATGCGACCCGGATACTGCACGCCGTGCACCTCGACGTCGTCGGGCACCTGACCGGACCAGGGCCGGTAGAAGGCGGCGTTGCCGCCGGCGTGGGGGAAGCAGACGAGGCGCAGCGCCGGCCAGCGCAACGGCCGGGGGCAGCGCAGCCAGGTACGGCCGGCGGGCGTCACGGTCGCGCCCCGATCCGCACCGGCTCCGGCGTGTCGACCGCCCCGGCGGCAGCTTCGGCCAGTTCCGCCACGTCGGACGCGACGAGCATCCGCGGCGGTACGGAGTGCACCAGGTCGGGCGGCCCCAACCGGGTGGTGACGTCCTGCCACAACTGGCACAGGCTCAGGTGGTACTGGCCGTGTCGGGCCAGCTTCTCCCCGCCCAGCGCCGCCCGGTGCAGGTTGCCCAGGGCGTACCCGACGCCGGCCGGCCAGACCTCCTCGAACACGGTGCGATAGCTGGGCGCGACCGTGTCGGCCAGCGGCTGCGCGCTCGGCACGTCCAGGTGGTCGGGCTCGGCGCCCTCCCCGTCGGCGAAGTGCGGCCGGCCCACCCCCCGGTCCTGCACCTGCTGCGGAAAGTCCGGCCGAGGACTCCACACGGTGGGTCCGTGTGTGCCGACGAGGGTCAGGTTGCCGGCCTCGGTGCCGATGGTGACCCGGTGCAGCAGGTGCGCGTAGTTGTCCGGGTCCGCCGGGTCCATCTGGTTCTGCACCCGCAGGGTCAGCGGCACCCCGGCGAGCACCCCGTCGAGGCTTCGGAACGGCACGTCCACCCGGGACAGCCGGCGTACCTGCTCGGGCAGTTCGACCGCCGGGGCCAGGCCCCACGGGCGTACCCCGCCGAGGGTCTGGCCGAGGATGTCCAGCAGCGCGTACGCGACCTGGAAGCCGCAGGCCGCGTCGACGTAGCGCGCCGGCTGCCGGGCCAGCAGCGCCCGGGCCGCGGCGAGGAACCGGCGCACCGGGGCGGTGTGCACGTAGAACGAGTTCAGGTGGTAGACGACCCCGGCCCGACCGGCGGTCCGCAGACACTCGACCAGCTCGTCGTGGTGCAGCGGATGCTCCTGCAGCACGTGCAGCCCTCGTTGCATCAGCGCCCGGGCCACCTCGCCGCCCGGTCCGCCGAGCAGACCGCCGCGGATCACCACGCAGGCCAGCGTGACGTCGGCGGGCACCTGGGCCACGTCGGTCCACAGCGGCACCCCGTAGTGCCGGGCGCACGCGACCGAACGGGCGCTGCCCCCGGCGAGGATCCCGGCCAGCTCGAACGGAAAGTCGGGCTGCCGAAAGGCCTGCAGGTACACCTGGCCGAACTTGGTGCCGGCGACCAGCACTCTCGGTTTCACGCCACCCCCTCCTCGATCAGGTCGTGTGACCCCAGCGGGACGTCGTCGATGGTCAGCGACGTGACCGCCGGGCTGGTGCGCAGCAGGTCCACCGCCCATCCCGGGTCCACCGCCTCGGCGAGGTGGTGCACGCCGGGTGGCACGGCGCCGGCGGCGACCGCCAGGGCGCCGAGGGCGACCGCCGCGCCGGTGAGCGCGTTCGCGCCGACCCCCCGGCAGGCCAGCACGCGGCTGCCCGCCGGGCCGGTCACCTCGATGACCAGCAGCTGGTAGCGGAGCCGACCGAAGGCGTCCAGCTCGGCCGCCCGGCACAGCTCGGCTGCCGCGTCGGCGAGCTGCGCCGCCGTCGCGCCGTCACGCGCTCGCCGGGCGCCGGCGGCGAGCGCGGCCGGCAACCGGCTGCCGGCGAACGCCGACCACCAGTCGACGTCGGTGAGGCCGAGCCGGCGGGCGACCCGCTCGGTCTCGGTGCTGAGGTACGGCTGCAGCAGCACCGGCTCGTCGAAGAACGGCACCGCCACGTCGGCGCGGGCGGCGAGGACTCGGCTGTGCCGCCCACCGTTACGCCACGCGGCCAGCGGCTCGCCGTAGTCGGCGTTCCCGGCGGCGATGAAGTCCAGGGCGGCGCCGAAGGTGAAACCGTCGCGGCCACCGACGTACCCGGTCATCCGCCGTGCCGCCGGCAGCTGCGCGGCGAGGTAAGCGGGAAGCAGCCCGGACAGGCCGGGCATCAACCCGGCGGAGAGCACCGCGACCCGGTCCGCGGCTGCCGGCAGGGCGGACACCGCCGCGTGCAGCGGGTCGTCGCCGGCCGCGTCGACGTAGCCTGCACCGCTGCGCGCCGCCGCGCGGGCCACCGTGTCACCGATCGAGGCGGCCGGCCCGGCGCAGTTGACGACGGTGTGGCAGCCGGCGCAGAACGCGTCCAGGCTGGCGGCATCGGTGACATCCACCGCCCGCACGTGGACCCGCGGGTCGTCGGCGACGAGCCGGGCGGGATCGCGGGCGCCGGCCCGTACGGTGTCGACGCCCCAGGCCAGCAGGTGCGCCAGCGCGTGCCGGCCCACCCCGCCGGTGGCGCCCACCAGGGCCACCGTCCCGGGCACGTCAGCCGTCCCCGGCGATCGGGCCGGCCCAGGCGCCCGGATCGTCCGGCACCCGGCGCACGGTCAGCTCGCCCAGGCACACGTCGCGCCACCAGTCGACGCTCGTCGGGTCCGGCTCGGACGGGCAGAGCAGCGTGACGTCTCCCGCGTACGGGGAACTGCCGTAACCGTCGCCAGTCACCGGGTCGGCGACCACCAGCCCGACGACGTCCACCCCCGATTCGGTGAGCTGCCGAGCCAGCTCCAACGCCAGCACCCCGGCCTCGCCCCGGCCAACCAGCGTCAGCGACCCGGTCGACAGGTGCTCGGCCAGCGCCGCCGTGTAGTCGGCCGCGAGGCGTTGCACCAGCGGCGCCGGGTCCAGGCCGGCGTAGCGGTGCAGGCCGGTGTCCGCGATCCCGCACACGGCTCCCGAGCCGGCCAGCCGCTCGGCCAGCCCGGCGTACCCGTCGAGGCCGCCGCTACCGTCGTGGACCAGGACGTACCGGGGCGGGACCCCGCCGGCCAGCGACACCACCTCGCCGGTGTCGCTGCCCGCCGGTTGCTCGTCGGGCCGGACGCTGCCGACGGCAGCCAGGTGGTCGGCGAGGTCGGCCACGGTCGGGTGCTCCAGGATCCGGCGCAGCAACTCGTCGAAGAAGACGTCGGCGGCGGCCGGCACCCGCTCGGCGAGCTGGCCGGCGAGCTTCGCGGCGAGCAGCGAGTCACCGCCGAGGGCGAAGAAGTCCGCGTCCCGCCCGACCCGATCCACCCGCAGCACGTCGGCCCAGACGGCCGCGATCCGCTCCTCCAACTCGGTGAGCGGCGCCGCGGCGGCCACCTCGGGACCGGCCGTCGTGGCCGCCACCAGCCGTCGTACGGCCGTGCGGTCCAGCTTGCCGTTCGCCGTGCGGGGCAGCTCGTCGACCACCCGCAGCACGCCCGGAATCATGTAGTCGGGCAGCCGCTCGGCCAGGTGTGTCCGCAGCTCATCAGGTACCACCCGCCGCCGGTCGGCCTTGACCCGGGCGGCGATGATCCGCATGCCGAGCCCGGCCATCGGATCGCCGGCCGCCGGCAGGTCGAGCACGGGGGACGCGCCGGCGGCGGCGAGCAGGCTGCGCCACTCGTCGCCGGTGAGGAACGTCCGGTCGGTGCCGTGGCGCAGGTCGGCGAAGTCCCCGAGGTCGTCGTCGAGCCGGACCAGCAACTCCAGCGACGTCATGATCTGGTAGTGCTCCCGGGTCATCTCCAGCAGCACCAGGTGCCCGCCGGGGGCGAGCAGGCCGCGCAGCCGCGCCAGGGTGGCCGGTACGTCCCGGGTGGCGTGCAGGACGTCGCCGGCGATCACGATGTCGGCGCTGTTCGGCGGCATCCCCTGCCCGGCCAGGTCGGCGTCGAGGTCCAGTTGCGCGAAGCGGATGCCCGGCCGGTCGGCGAAGCGTTGCCGGCCGGCACCGAGGAAGAACGCGGACAGGTCGGTGTAGAGGTAGTCGACGTCGAGGCCGTCCAGCGCGTCGAGCACGGCCGCGGTGGTGCCGCCGGACCCGGCGCCGACCTCGACGATGCGCACCGGCCCGGTCAGCCGCTCGGCGAGGGCGCGGACGGTCGCGGCCGCGACCGTGTTGGCCCACCGGTTGAAAAGGGCGTCGGCGTAGAGGTTGTCCGACACCGACAGTTCGCCGCCGGGGAAGAGCAGCGCGAGGGGGTCCTCGTCGCCGCGCAGCAGCGCCGGCAGCGCGGCGGCGCTGGCCTGGAAGTACCGGACCAGCTCGGGAGACTCCCCGACCGACGCGGCCCGCTCGGCCGCCGCGTCCCAGGCGCGCGCGGCGGGCGGCGGCGCTGCCACCAGCCGGTAGCCGTCGTCGTGGCGAAGCACCCCGGAGTCGGTGAGCGCCCGCAGCCAGCGGCGCAGCAGCCGGCGGTGCCGGGGCGCGACGCGGGTGGCGGCGTACACCTCGGCCAGGCTGTGCGGGCGGTCGTCGAGGGCGAGCCCGGCGGCGCGCAGGGTGTCCAGCATGGCGGCGAGGCCGAGGCGGTCCAGCTCGCGCAGGTACGCGTGGTACACGCCGAGGTCGGTGCCGGCGACCAGGGCGGTCCCGGCCGCGGTGGGCCCGGCGGAGTCGACCGGCTGCCCGGGACCGGGTTCGACGGCGGCGGGCTGGACGACGGCGGCCAGTCGCTTCTCCAGTGGACGGTCACCGTCCACCACGGCGATCGCCCCGCCCACCGCGGGGTGCGTCAGCAGCGCCGACTCGACCTCGGCCAACTCGATCCGATGGCCGCGGATCTTGACCTGGAAGTCCTCCCGACCGAGGAACTCGATGGTGCCGTCGGGCAGGTAGCGCCCGAGGTCACCGGTGCGGTACAGCCGCTCGCCGCTGGCCGGGTCGGTGACGAACCGCTCGGCCGTGCGCGCCTCGTCGCCGAGGTAGCCCAGCGCCAGCCCCGCCCCGCCGATGTACAACTCCCCGGTGACCCAGTCCGGTCGGGGTCGCAGCGCGGCGTCACGCACGTGCCAGGTCTGGTTGGTCAGCGGCACCCCGTACGGGATGCTGCGCCAGGCGGGGTCGACCCGGCCGATCGGGTGGATGATCGACCAGATGGCGGCCTCGGTCGCGCCGCCGAGGCTGACCACGGCCAGGCCGGGGACCAGGTCGCGGATCTGGTCCGGCAGGGTCACCGGAATCCAGTCGCCGCTGAGCAGGGCCAGCCGCAGCGAGGGGATCCGGACCATCGGCGCGGCCGCGAGGTAGTCGGCGAGCATCTGCAGCTGCGCCGGCACCGAGTTCCAGACGGTCACCTCGTTCTCGGCGACCAGTTCGGCCCAGTGGGTGGGGTCACTCCGCCGCTCGGGCGCCGGCAGCACCAGCGCGGCGCCGACCGCGGGCGGGCCGAACAGGTCGTAGACGGACAGGTCGAAGCCGAGGTTGGCCAGGCCGAGCACCCGGTCGTCCGGGGTCACGTCGAACCGGCTGTTGATGTCCACCACGGTGTTCAGGGCCGCCCGGTGGGTGATCACCACGCCCTTCGGCGTGCCCGTCGACCCGGACGTGTGGATGACGTACGCCCGGTCGTCCGGGCCGACCATCCGCGCCGGCAGCTCCGTCGGCGCCGGACCGTCGCAGTCGTCCACCGCGATCGACTGCACCCCCGCCGGCCAGTCGCCGTCCACCCGGGCAGACTCGGTGAGGACGTGCCGGATCCCCGCGCCAGCGAGGATCAGGTCACGACGGGCGGGCGGCTGGTTGGTGTCGATCGGCACGTACGCGGCGCCCGCCAGCAGCGCCCCGAACACCGCGACCACCTGCCGCCAGCCCTTGTCGGCGACCACCGCGACCAGGTCACCGGGCCGGCAGCCCTTCTCTGCCAGCCGGGCGGCCACGGCGGCGGCACGGCCGGTGAGCTGCCGGTAGGTGAGCGTGCCGTCCGGGGCCACCACGGCCACCCGGTCCGGTGTCCGCAGCGCCTGGGCGAGGACGCCCTCGTGCAGCAGCCCGTCGGGCAGCGTCGCGGCGGTGGCGTTGACCTCGGCGCGGCGACGGGCGCTCGCCTCGGGCAGCGCGACCGGGGCCAGCTCCTCCCACGCCTCGTCGGTGCGCGCCAGCCGGCGCAGCAGCGCGGCGTACGCGGCGAACATCTCGTCGACCACGCCGTCGGGAAAGACGCCGTCGCGGACGTCCCAGTTGGTGGCCAGCCCGCCGGAACGCTCGATGTTCTGGCAGTCGATCCACACCTGCGGGGTCTGGCTGATGCCGTACCCCAGCTCGCCGAAGCCCTCCACGCCGGTGTCGCCGCCCAGGCCGATGGCGCTGGTGAAGACGATGGGCATCAGCGCGGCGTCGGCGCCCCGGCGGCGGGCCAGCTCGCGCACCACGTCGACGCCGGAGAACCGGCGGTGGTCCAGGTCGGACCAAAGCTGCGCCTGGATCCGCTTGGCCCGCTCCTGGACCGGCGCGTCCGGGCTCTGCTCCACGGCGAGCAGGCTGACCGAGGTGAAGTCGCCGACGATCCGATCCACCTGCGGGTGCGTCGGCGTCCGGTTGAGCAGGGTGACGTCGACGGTGAAGCGCGGGTGCGCGCTCCACGCGGCGATCACCTCGACGTACGCGGCGAGCACCGCCCCGGAGGGGCTGATCCCGTGCTGCCCGGCGCGCTGGCGCAACCCGGCCCACTCGGACGGGTCCAGCCGCAGGTCGAGGCGGCGGAAACGGGGCGGCGCGGCCGTGCCGTCGCCGCACAGGGGCAGTTCCGGGGCGGGGGGCAGGTCGTCGAGCCGGGCCAGCCACCAGTCCCGGTCGGCCTGGTGGCGGGGGCCGCCGCGCAGCGGCTCGGTGGCCAGCAGGTGGTCGCGGAACGTCAGCGTCAGCTCGTCGGCGGGCGGGTCACCGGCGTACCGGCGGCCCAGCTCGTCGAGCAGGATGTTGATGCTGACGAAGTCGCAGATCAGAAAGTCGATCGAGAAGTGCAGGACGCAGCGCCCCGGGCCGCGGGTGACCCGGAGCGTGAACAGCGGCCACTGCTGCGGGTCGTAGCGGCGGTGGTCCAGCTCCGCCCGGGTGGCGGCCACCGCGTCGTCGAAGCCGGCCGCGTCGGCGTCGCGCGCCTCGATCCGGTACGCCGGCACGTCGGGTCGTACCTGCTGGGAGCCGTCGCGGTTGACGACGGCCCGCAGCATGTCGTGTCGGGCGACGACCTCGTGCCAGGCGCGTTCCAGCCGGTCGACGTCCAGCTCGGTGAAGGTCAGCTCGCCGTACCCGTGGCAGCCGACGCCGCCGTAGGCGAAGCCGTCGCCCCGCCCGAGCAGGTACGCGCTCTGCACGTCGGTGAGCGGGAACGGCTCGTGGCGCTGCTCGGGGTGCGGCACGGCGGTGGGCGCGGCGGCGTCGCGCAGCACGGCCAGCACCTGTTCCTTGTGCTGGCGCAGCGCGGCGCGTCGCTGTTCGGTGAGGGCGCCGGTGGGGGCCCGGAAGCGGAGTTGGCCGTCCTCCTCCCAGAGTTGGACCCCGAACTGCGCCAGCTCGGCAACCAGGTCCTGCCCGTTCATATCGCCCCTTCCTCGTACGTGCCGGCGGCGTGCTGCACGGCGGTGGCCAGGTCCGCGATGGTCGGCCGGTCGAGCAGGCCCCGCATCGGCAGGTCGACGCCGTACCGCTCGCGCAGCACGGCCAGCAGCCGGGTGGCGAGCAGGCTGTCCCCGCCGAGGCTGAAGAAGTTCCGGGTGCGGCCGGGGACGGGGCAGCTCAGCAGGTCGGCCCAGAGCGCGCCGAGGTCGCTCTCCAGGCCGGGCCGGGGCGGCTCGTCGGCCGGCCCGCTGTCCCCGCTGGCCAGCAGGGTGGCCACCGCGCCCCGGTCGATCTTGCCGTTGCCGCTCAGCGGCAGCCGGTCGAGCACCGCGACGTGCTCCGGCACCATGTACGCCGGCAGCCGGTCGACGACGAACGTGCTGGTGACGTCCGGGTCGAGGGTGACGTCCGGCTCGGGCACGACGGCGGCGGCGAGCCGGCGGGTGCTCGTGCCGACGGCGACCACGACCGCGTCGCGTACCCCGGGGCACTCCAGCAGGGCCGCTTCGACCTCGCCCAGTTCGATACGGTGTCCGCGAATCTTGACCTGGAAATCGGCCCGGCCGAGGAACTCCAGCGTCCCGTCCGGCCAGTACCGGCCCAGGTCACCCGTGCGATACCACCGCACCCCGTCCTGCGCCACGAACCGCTGTGCCGTGCGCTCGGGGTCGCCCCGGTAACCCGCCGCCACCCCGGCGCCACCGATCCACAACTCCCCCACCACCCAGTCCGGACAGTCCCGCCCCCGCCCGTCCACGACCCGGTAGCGCTGGTTGGGCAGGGGGAAGCCGTACGGGATGGACCGCCAGTGCGCGGGGACCACGTCCACGTCGAACGCGTTGGACCAGATGGCCGCCTCGGTGGCGCCGCCGAGGGCGGTCAGCCGGGCGTCCGGGCGGCGGGCGACGAGCCGGTCGCGCAGGTCCAGGCCGACCCAGTCGCCGGAGACCAGGGCGTGCCGCAGCGCGCCGAGCGGTTCGTCGCCGGCCGCGGTGAGCAGCATGTCGAGCAGGGCGGGCACGGTGTTCCAGATGGTGACGCCGTGCTGGCGGACGAGGCGCAGCCAGGTGCGGGCGTCGCGCCGCTGCTCCTCCTCGACGAGCACCACCGCGCCGCCGACGCCGAGGAGCCCGAAGATGTCGAACACCGACAGGTCGAAGTCGAGCGCCGACACCGCCAGCACCCGGTCGTCCGCGCCGAGGCGCAGGCGGTCGCTGACCGCGGCGAGGGTGTTCAGGGCCGCCGCGTGGGACACCTCGACGCCCTTGGGCTCGCCGGTGGAGCCGGAGGTGAAGATGACGTACGCCAACGCGTCCGCGTCGACCGGCACGCACCCGTCGAGGGCCGGCCCGCCGTCGCCGGCCGGGGCGAGTCCGTCCGCGCCGACGACCGTCTTCACGTCGGCCCGGGTGAAGATCCGCTCCCGGCGGACCACCGGCTGGTCGACGCCGACCGGCACGTACACGCCCCCTGCCGCGAGCACACCCAACACCGCGACGACCTGGTCGACACCCTTGGGCAGGCACACCCCGACCGCGTCCCCGGGACCGACACCGGCCCGGCCCAAGGCCCCGGCCAGCGTCAACGCCCGTCCGGCCAGCTCCCCGTAGGACACCACCACCTCATCGCCCAGCAGCGCCACCCGCCCCGGCTCCCGCCCCGCCCGCGCGAAGAACCCGTCGTGCAGCAGGCCCGGTGGGGTCGGCGCGGTGGTCGCGTTCACCCGGTGGCGGACCGCCCGCTGCGCCTCGGGGAGCCCGACCGGCGCGGTTCGTGCCCAGTCGCCGGCGGCCAGGGTGGTCAGCAGCTCGACGTACGCGGCGAACATCGCCTCCACCATGCCGGCCGGGAACAGCTCGGCGACCACGTCCCAGTTGACGCTCAGGCCGCCGTCGCGTTCCATGACCTGGTTGTCCAGCCACACCTGCGGGGTCTGCGACGCTCCCCAGATCTGCTCACCGAACGGCAGGGACATGTTGACCAGTTCGTCGCTGATGCCCAACGCGCTGGTGAAGACCACCGGCATGGTGGCGGCGGGCGCGCCGGTACGCCGGGCGATCTCCCGCAGCACCCAGATGGCGGAGACCCCGTTGTGCTCCATGCCGTCCCACATCCGCTCCTGAAGGCGGCGGACCAGGGTCAGGAAGTCGTCGTCGACGCCGGGCCGGTGCGGGACGAGCAGCAGCGAGGTGAAGTCGCCGAGCACGTGGTCGATGTCGGGGTGGACCTCCCGGCGGTCGAAGAGGGTCAGGTTGAGGGTGAGGTCGCCTCGCCCGCTCCAGGCCGAGAGCACCTCGGCGTAGGCGGTGGCGAGCACGGCGGCCGGGCTCACCCCGTGGGCGCGGGCGGCGTCCACCAGGGCGGTCCACGCCGCCGGGGTGAGCCGAGCCTCGTGGCGGACGAAGCGGGGCGCGCGTACCCGTTCGGGGTCGACGGCGAGCGGTAGTTGCGGCGCGGGCGGCAGCTCGGCCGACTGCGCCGACCAGTAGCGCTGGTCGGCCTGGATGGTGGCCTCGTCGGGCTGGGCGGTGAGCACATAGTCACGGAAGGACACACCGATCGGGCGCAGTGGCGCGTCGAGGTCGACGTAGAGGGCGGACACCTCGGCGAAGACGGTGACGATGCTGAGCGCGTCGAGCACGATGTAGTCGAAGCTGAACGCCAGCCGGACCCGGCGCTCGCCGTACCGCACAGCCTCGATGGCCACCAGCGGCCAGCGCGTCGGGTCGGCGACGCGGTGTGACAGCCGCTCGCGCAGGTCGGCGAGCGCGGCCTCGCCGTCGCCGACCGGGATGGTCACCTCGGGCGCCTCGGGCTGGATGCGCTGGCGCCCGTCGGGGTCGAAGACGGCCCGCAGCATCTCGTGTCGCCGGACCAGCCGGTTCCAGGCCGCGGTGAGCCGTTCGAGGTCCACGTCCGCGCCGTCGAACTCCCAGTACCAGTGGGATCCGACCTCGCCGAGGGCGAAGTCGCCGGTCCGGCCCATCCAGTACGCCCGCTGCACGTCGGTCGCGGGGAACGGGTCGTGGCGGTGCGCCGGGTCGGCGACGAAGGTCCCGGTCAGCCCGGCTCCCGTGTCGAGCCGGACTCCGGCGGCGAACCCGGCGAGCGTCGGCTCGGCGAAGAGGCGGCGCAGTTGGCCGCCGGCGAGCCCGGCCGCGCGCATCCGGCCGAGCAGCCGGGTGGCGAGCAGGCTGTCCCCGCCGAGGGCGAAGAAGCTGTCGGTGCGGCCGACGGTCGGCACGTCGAGCAGGTCGGCCCAGAGGGTGGCCAGCGTCGTCTCGACCGGCCCGACGGGCGCTTCGACGGTGGTGGGCCGATCGGTGCGGTCGGCGAGCCGGCGGGTGAGCGCCGGCCGGTCGATCTTGCCGTTGCCGCTCAACGGCAGCCGGTCGAGCACCGCGACGTGCTCCGGCACCATGTACGCGGGCAGCCGGTCGACGACGAACGCCCGGACCGCCTCGGGATCCAGGTCGGACTCGGGCACGACGGCGGCGGCGAGCCGGCGGGTGCTCGTGCCCACGGCGACCACGACCGCGTCGCGGACCCCGGGGCACTCCAGCAGGGCCGTTTCGACCTCGCCCAACTCGATACGGTGTCCGCGGATCTTCACCTGGAAGTCCGCCCGGCCGAGGAACTCCACCGTCCCGTCCGGCCAGTACCGGCCCAGATCCCCCGTGCGGTACCACCGCACCCCGTCCTGCGCCACGAACCGCTGCGCCGTGCGCTCCGGATCCCCCCGGTAACCCGCCGCCACCCCGGCACCACCGATCCACAACTCCCCCACCACCCAGTCCGGACAGTCCCGCCCCCGCCCGTCCACCACGCGGCAGCGCTGGTTGGGCAGCGGAAAGCCGTACGGAATGGACCGCCAGTGCGCGGGTACCGCGCCCACCTCGAAGACGGTGGAGTGGATGGCGGTCTCGGTGGTGCCGCCGAGGGCGACGAGCCGGGCGTCCGGGCGCAGCGCCACCAGCCGGTCGCGCAGGTCCAGGCCGACCCAGTCGCCGCCGAGCAGGGCCAGCCGCAGATGCTCCAGCCCTTCCTCCGCCTCGGCCGCGGTCAGCAGCATGTCCAGCAGCGCGGGGACCGACTGCCAGACGGTGACCCGGTGCGCGGCGACGAGCCGACGCCAGGCGTTCGCGTCGCGCCGCTGTTCCTCGCCGATCAGCACGACGGCGCCGCCGGCGCCGAGGAGCCCGAAAATGTCGAACACCGACAGGTCGAAGTCCAGCGCCGACACCGCCAGCACCCGGTCGTCCGCGCCGATGTGGAAACGCCGGCGGATGGCCTCGATGGTGGTGCCGGCGGCGGCGTGCGGCACCTCGACGCCCTTGGGCTCGCCGGTGGAGCCGGAGGTGAAGATGACGTACGCCAACGCGTCCGCGTCGACCGGCACGCACCCGTCCAGGGCCGGCCCGCCGTCGCCGGCCGGGGCGAGCCCACCGTCGCCCACCACGACCGTCGCGCCGGCCCGCTGCCAGATCCGGCTGCGCCGTGCGGCCGGCTGGTCCACGCCGGCCGGCACGTACACGCCGCCGGCGGCGAGCACACCCAACA
This sequence comes from Micromonospora sp. NPDC005087, assembly GCF_042872965.1. NCBI lineage: Bacteria > Bacillati > Actinomycetota > Actinomycetes > Micromonosporales > Micromonosporaceae > Micromonospora > Micromonospora sp. NPDC005087. The sequence continues at coordinate 864,003 of NZ_JBIALB010000001.1, forward strand.
CCGCGACGACCTGGTCGACACCCTTGGGCAGGCACACCCCCACCGCGTCCCCCGGACCAACCCCGGCCCGCGTCAACGCCCCAGCCAACGTCAACGCCCGCCCGGCCAGCTCCCCGTAGGACACCGCCACCTCATCACCCCGCACCGCCACCCGCCCCGGCTCCCGCCCCGCCCACGCGAAGAAGCCCTCGTGCAGCAGGCCGACCGGCAGTGTCGCCGCCGTATCGTTGGCGCGCCGCCGGACCGCCCGCTGCCCAGCGGGCAGCAGGTCGGGCGCCGGCGCCGTCCAGTCGTCGGCGGTCAGCCGGGTCAGCAACTCGACGTACGCGGCGAACATCGCCTCCGACACACCGGGCGGGAACAGCTCCGCCACCAGGTCCCAGTTGAGGTAGAGGCCCCCCTCGCGCTCGGTGACCTGGTTGTCCAGCCACACCTGCGGGGTCTGCGAGGAGGTCCACACCGGGTCGCCGAAGCACGCGCGGACGTCGGCGCCGAACAGGTCGCCGAGGCTGAGCGCGCTGGTGAAGACCACCGGGGCGAACACCCCCCGGTCGGACCGGGCGCGGGCCAGGTCGCGCAGCACGTCCACCCCGGAGTACGCGCTGTGCGCCACGTCCCGGGCGAACTGCTCCTGAAGCCGGCGGGCGCGCTCGACGAACGGCACCTCGTCGGTGGCGTCGACCTCGAGCAGCAGCAGGTTGGTGAAGTCCCCGCTCAGCAACGGCACGTCCGGGTGGTAGGGCGTCCGGTCGTACAGCGGCAGGTTGAGCAGGAAGCGCTGCCGGCTGCTCCAGGCGGCCAGGACCTCGGCGAAGGCCGTCAGGAACACCATCGACAGGGTGACGCCGTGCTCTCGCGCGCGGGCGGCGAGCCGGTCCCGGTCGGCGCCGGAGAGCCAATGGTGGTGCCGCAGCACCCGGTGGCCGGAGATGCGTTCCGGGGCCACGGCCACCGGCAGGTCGGGCCCGCCGGGCAGGTCGGGCACCCGCTGCCGCCAGTAGCGGGCCGCGGCATCGCGGGCGTCGGCCCGGCGCCGCTCGTGGGTGGCCAGATAGCGGGGGTAGCTGTAGCTGATCGCCGGCAGCGGCTCGTCGGGCCGGCGGTAGAGCCGGGCGAGGTCGGCGAGGAGCACCCGGAAGCTGTGCGCGTCGGCGACCAGCATCTCGATCTCCACGTGCACCCGGCTCGCCCCGTCGGGCAGCAGGGAGAGCTGGACGTCGAACACCTCGCCGCGGTCCACCCGCAGGGTGCGGTGGGACAGGGTGGCGCGCAGGTCGGCGAGCCGCCGGTCCCGCTCGCCGTCGGGCAGGTCGCGCAGGTCGTGCACGGTCAGGCCGGGCCAGGCGCCGTCCGGGGTGATCTGCTGCCGCCCGTCGTCGAGGAAGCGCGCCCGGAGCATGTCGTGGCGGCGGACCAGCGCGCGGATCGAGTGGTGCAGCCGGTCCGGGTCCACCTGCCGGCCGTCGAACTCGTTGTAGAAGTGCGCACCCACACCGCCGAGGGCCTGGTCCCCGGCACGTCCGACCCAGTACGCGTGCTGCATGGTGGCCAGGGCGAACGGCTCGTCCGGGTCGACCTCCACCTCGTCGTCGTCCTCGGCCGACTCGCCGGCGGGCGGCGTGTCCCCGTCCGCCGGGTGGGCCAGCGCGTGCCACTGCCGAACGGTGCGGTGCTCGATGAGCTGGGCGAAGGTGAGCCCCGCGCCGGCCCAGCCGGCGGCGAGTCGCATCAGCCCGATCGAGTCCAGGCCGCGCTCCAGCAGGTCGTCGTCGGGCGACACCGGTTCCTCGAGCAGCGCCGCGACGTCGGCGCACATGCCGTCCAGGGTCAGCGTGGTCAGCACTGGCATGTCTACTCCCGACAGGTCAGGCACGGGGGACGCGGATCGAGCGGTCGGCGAACCCGATGAGGTCCAGTCGCTCCAGGCCCTCGCGGACCCGGGGGGTCAGCAGGCCGATGTTGGCCAGGGCGGTCACCACCCGGGCGAAGATGGCCTGCCGGTACTTGATCATCAGCTCGTTGTGCGACGCGAAGTCGACGCCCTCGCTCCGGTCGACCTCGATGCGATCCCAGACGTCCTCGAGCAGGAACCGGCGTCGCATCAGGCTCGCCGAGTCGAGCACCATCTCCTCGCGGTCGGCCAACTCGGCGCTGGTCATCTCCCGGTAGATGCCCTCCAGCGACAGCACTCCGAACGACACGTGCCGGGCCTCGTCGCGGGCGACCAACCGGGTGATGTCGCAGATGAGACGGTCGTGAAAGGTGCTGTTGGCCAGCCGGAACGCGGCCATCGCCAGGGCCTCGACCACGATCTGCATGCCCAGCGCCGTGATGTCCCACCGGGAGTCGGACAGCAGGTCCTTGATGAGTTCGGACAGCGCCGGGTTGATCGGGTACGGGTGCGGCACCTTCTCGCGCAGGTAACGGGAGAAGGCCTCGACGTGTCGGGCCTCGTCGGCGGCCTGGCTCGCGGCGTAGTACTTGCTGTCCAGGTCGGGCACGACCTCGACCAGGCGCGCGGCGACGACCAGCGCCCCCTGCTCACCGTGCAGGAACTGACTCACCATCCACGACTGCAGCTCCCACCGGAAGGTGTCCCACATCGGGCGTCCCCGCCGCGCCAGCGGGGACGACTCGAAGGACGCCATGGCGAACGCGGAGTCGTCGGGTAGCGGCGCACCGAACGGCACCTCGATCGACCAGTCGACATCCGTGCTGGCGTTCCACTGCGCGCTCTTGGCCCGTTCGTAGAGGGAGAGCACGCGGGGCATCTCGGACTCGTACCGCCACGTCAGCTGCGCACGCACGGGGGTGGTCACCGACAGACCAGACATGCGCCCAAGGTACCGAGAGGCAACACAAGATGCCAGACCCTTGATGACAGATACAACGACGGGCGGTACGGTCGTGCCGTGGCTCCCCGACCCGTACCGGCCTCCGTGGGACAGCGGCTGCTCGGCATCATCGAGCACTACCGGGCGGACCACGGGGCGTTGAACTGCCCACTGCTGTGCCGTCTCTCCGGCGACGTCGATGTGGTTACGGTGCGGCGGGCGCTGACCGCGCTGACCGCGCGGCACGAGGCGCTGCGGACCACCTTCACGGGGCGGGGGCCACGGCTGTCCCAGCTGGTGCACGAGCCGCGGCCCGTCGAGCTCACCGTGGTCGACCTGCGGGGCGAGCCCGATCCGCACGCCGCGGCCGACGCGGCCGTCGCCGCGGAGCTGGCCACCCGGGTGGACGTCGCACACTGGCCGACCCGGGCCACCGCCTGGCGGGTCACCGACCACGAGGTGATCCTCTGCTTCACCATGCACCACCTGGTCACCGACGCCTGGTCGTGCGGGCTGCTCTTCGAGGAGCTGCGCACCCTCTGCACCGGGTCACCCGCCGAGCTGCCCCCGGTGCACTGGCAGTACCCGCAGTTCGTGGCCTGGCAGGAGGATCGGCTGGCCGGCGCGGAGCTGGAACGGCAACGCGCGTTCTGGCGCGACCAGCTGACCGGGCTGCGGCTGCCGCGCCTGCCGTACCGCGAGCCGCCACCGGGGGCCACCCCGGGCGTGCTGGCCCGGGATCTCGACACCGGCGTCGCCGACGGGTTGCGCGCCCTGGCCCGGCGCCACCGCACGACGCTGTTCACCGTGGCCCTGGCCGTCTACTACGCGGTCCTGCACCGCGTGACCGGGCAGGGCGATCTCGCCGTCGCCTCGCTGTTCGCCAACCGGAGCCGGCCGGAGAGCCAGGGCACCGTCGGCTTCTGCGCCAACATGGTGGTGCTGCGCACCCGGCTGCCGCCGTTCGCCACCTTCCAGGCCCTGGTGCAGGCGACCCACGCGACGACCGCCGCCGCCTTCGCCAACCAGGAGCAGCCCTACCAGGCCGTGTCCACCGGCAGTGCCAACCTGGGCGGCCGGGTCGACGACGTGGTGTTCCAGATGATGGCCGAGCTGGCGCACCGCGTCCGCGTCGGCGACACCGAGTTCGAGTTGCTCGTCCCGGAGGCGATCGGCAGCCGCTTCGGCACCGAGCTGGCGCTCGCGCCGCGCGGGAACGGGCTGCGGGTGGTGCTGTTCCACACGCCACGGCTGGCGCCGGCGGACGCCGTCCGGCTGCTCGACGGCTACGTCACCGTCGCCCGGGCCGTCGTGGCCAACCCGGGCGCGGCACTGTCGACACTGCTGCGCCGTTAGCGCTCGCCCGCGATCAGCTCGGCGCCCCGCTCACCGATCATGATGCTGGTCAACGCGGCGGGCGCGCGCAGCGGCACTGGCACGATGGACGCGTCCACCACCCGCAGGTTGGCCACGCCGCGCACCCGGCACCGGCCGTCGACGACCGCGCCCGGGTCGTCCGCCGCGCCCATCCGGGCGCCACCGACCAGGTTCAACCGGCTGTACGTGGTGGCGCGCAGCAGGTGGTCCAGTTGCTCGTCGTCGCCCACGACCGCGTCGTCGACGAGCGCGAACCGGGCGACCGTCTTGGTGAAGGCGGCCTGGTTGGCGATCTCCCACGCGTGCCGGTACGCGTCGCGCATCCGGGCGAGGTCACCGTCGGCGGAGTAGAAGTTGAGGCCCACGACGGGGGCCGTTCCGCTGGCGTCGCGCACGGCGATCCGCCCCCGCGACGCCATCGCCATGTCGCCGATCATCACGGTGTTGACCAGGTCGGCGCCGATGATCCGGTCCAGACCCGCGCCGGCGCCCCGGGAGGTGCTCATGCCGGTGAACAGGCTCAAATAGAACGCCTGGTCGGCCTCGTGCCCCGGGATGCCGGCGAGCCGTGCGATGAGCTGCGTACGCGGCCAGTCGCCGCCCACCGTCTCCGGCTCGGGCACCACCAGGATGATCGCGCCGGGCTGGTCGATGACGTCGGTGCCCACGCCCGGCACGTCGACCAGCGGTGTGATCCCTGCGGCGCGCAACTCGTCGGCGGGGCCGATCCCGGAGCGCAGCAGAAGGGCCGGGCTGTACGGCGAGCCGGCGCAGAGGATCACCTCCCCGGCGCCGATGGTCTCCCCCGCGACCTGCACGCCCACCGCCCGCCCGTCGGCCAGCAGCACGCGCTCGACCTCGGCGTCGCCCCGGACGACCAGATTGGGCCGGGACCGGGCCGGGTCCAGGTGGGTGAGCGCGGTCGACATCCGCAGCCGGTCGCGCCGGTTCTGCGGATACATCCCGATGCCGACGGCGTCGGGGGCGTTCATGTCGTCCTGGTAGTCGTGCCCGAGGTTGAGCGCGGCCTGCAGGAAGCCGTCCATCGCGGGTGTCAGCTCGCCGCGCGACCAGCGGGTGATCGGGACGGGACCGTCGGCGCCGTGGTGGTCGCGCTCGCCGAACTGCTGGTCGCTCTCCAGTCGGCGAAAGGCCGGCAGGACCGCCGGCCAGTCCCACTCCGGCAGGCCGCGGGCGCCCCACCCGACGAAATCGGCGGCCGGGGCACGCATCGCGCCCCGGTCGTTGATCTGCGTCGAACCGCCAACCACCCGGCCGCGCCTCAGCGGCGCTTCCCGGCCGGCGACGACGGTCGCCCGCAGGTCCCAGTCGAAGCCGTCCTCGGCCTCCACCGAGCCGGTCCGCAACGCCTCGGGCACGGCCGCTCCGACGAGGTCGGGGCCGGCCTCCAACAGCAGCACGGAACGGGCCGCGTCCTCGCTCAGGCGGGCCGCCAGCACCGCGCCCGCCGCACCCGCGCCGACGATCACGTAGTCGTAGCGAAGCATGGGGTCAGCCTAGCCGAATACACGACATGCCAGGACGCATCACATGTGCTATCCGCGATTCTTCATTAGACTCTCGTGTATGAGTAGAGGCCCGGAAGTCATCCCCACCCTGCGCTACCGCGACGCTCCGGCCGCCATCCGGTGGCTGGTCGACGTCGTCGGCTTCCGCGAGGAGTTGGTCGTCCCCGGTCCGGACGACTCCATCAGTCACGCACAGCTCACCTGGGGCAGCGGCATGATCATGCTCGGTTCGCAGACGGACGGCAGCGACGGCCGGATGGTCCTGGACACCGGGCCCGCCGCGACCTATGTGGTCATCGACGACGTGGCAGCGCACTACGAGCGGGTCGTCGCCGCCGGCGCCGAGGTCGTGCAGAAGCTCCGCGACGAGGACTACGGAGGCCAGGGATACTCCGTCCGCGACGCCGAGGGCAACCTGTGGAGCTTCGGCTCCTACCGACCCGGCTCGTCCTGATCCCCGCCGGCTGATCCGGCGCGCGGCCGGCTGGCTCAGCCGTCGAGCAGCAGCCCGGCCAGCTCGCCCCGAACGTCCGCGACCGTCCCGTCGTAGGTGGCCAACCACCACGCCCGGCGGTACCAGTGGTGCAGTGGCTGCTCCCAGGTGAAGCCACTGCCGCCGTGGGTCTGGATGGCCGCCTCGCAGGCGGTCATCGCGGCCTCGCGGGCCGCCACGCTGGCCGTGAGCACCGCCCGGTCGGCGATCGGGCCCGGCTCCGCGTCGACCGACCACGCGGCCCGGTAGGCCAGCGACCGGGCCGTCTCGACCTGCCCGTAACTCTCGGCCAGCGGATGCGCGACCGCCTGGTTCGCACCGATCGGCTGGCCGAACTGGGTCCGGGTGGCGGCGTACCCGCTGGCCCACGACAGAGCTCTCGCCGCCACGCCGACGGCCTCGGCGGCGAGCAGCGCCAGGCTCCGCCGTCGGGTCACCGCGAGCACGTCGGCTGCGGCGTCCGCGGCCACGAGGGGCGCCGAGGGTACGCCGGTCAGCTCCACCGTCGCGACGGGCCGGGTCGGGTCGAGCGCCTGCCCGCCGGCACCGGCCGGCGCCGGCCGCAACGCGGACGCGTCGACCAGACGCAGCTCGACGCCGCGCGGGCCGCTCGCCGTCACCACCAGGTCCACGGCTTCGGTCACGTTCGGCACTCGGACCTTGCGTCCGGTCAGTGTCCCGTCGGAGGCGACGGCGCAGCCGAGCGCCGGGTCGGTCACCGGCCGACGGACAGCGGCCACGGCGCCGGCGAGAGTGCCCGGGCCGTTCTCCTCGGCCCAGGCCAGCGTCGCGGGAGCGCAGAGAGGGCGACCCGCCGCCCGAAGCGCCGGACCGGCCAGCCCGATCGTGGCCCACCAGGGCGACGGGCTGCGCGCCCAGCCGAGCTGCTCGGCGAGCAGCGCCAGCTCGACCGTGCCCAGCTCCGCGTCCAGCCAGCCGAGGTCGGTCATCTCGGTCCAGGCCCGGCCGTCGCTCAGGGACCGGTCGTCGGCGAGGTACTTGGCCGCGGTGTCCCGCAGCGTCTCCTGTTCGCCGGTCAGTGCGAAGTCCATGGGGTCTCTCCTCGTCGTGGGCGTCGCCGCGAGGCGCGGGTCAGTACGACCGGGGCAGGCCCAGTACGCGCTCGGCGACCAGGTTGCGCAGCACCTCGGAGGTGCCGCCCTCGATGGTGTTGGCGCGGCTGCGCAGCATCTGGTGCCGCCAGTAGCGGTCCCAGCCGTCCGGTTCGGCGCCGGCGCCGAGCAGTTGCACGGCCAGGGTGGTCAGCCGCTGGTGCGCCTGCGACCAGCGCAGTTTGATCACCGAGGTCTCCGGGCCCGGCACCCCGGTACGCGCCAGCTCGGCCAGCCCGCGCCGGTTGGTCCAACGCAGACCCTCCAGCTCGACGTAGCGGGCGGCGATCTGGTCGCGTACCAGGGGGTCGGTGTCCCGGCCCCGGGCCCGCGCGGTCGCGACCAGGCGCCGGAACGCCACCTCCAGCCGGGCGGTCAGGGTGAACCCGAACGTGCCCCGCTCGTGAGCGAGGGTGGTCATCGCGACCCGCCAGCCCTCACCGATCCCACCCACCACCGCGTCGAGCGGCACCCGGACCTCGTCGAACTCGATCTCGGCAAACTCCGCCGCACCGGTCATCTGGCGGATCGGTCGGACCGTGACGCCGGGCGAGCGCAGGTCCACGAGCAGGCAGGACAGCCCCCGGTGGCGCCGCTGCTGCGGATCGGTGCGCGCCAGCAGCAGGCAGTGGTCGGCGAGGTGCGCGTACGACGACCACACCTTGCGCCCGGTCACCACCAGCTCGTCGCCCTCGTGGCGCGCGGCGGTCCGCACGGCGGACAGGTCGCTGCCCGCCTCCGGCTCGGAGAAGCCCTGGCAGAAGATGCTCTCTCCGGTGAGGATCCGCGGCAGGTACCAGGCGCGCTGCTCCGGCGATCCGCAGGCGATGATCGTCGGCCCGACCATGCCGAGGCCGATGACTCCGATGTGCTCGGCGGCCTCGGCGCGGGCCGTCTCCTCCAGGTAGATCGCCTGGTACGCCGGGGCCAACCCGCGCCCGCCGTACTCGGCCGGCCAGGTCAGGCCGGCGTACCCGGCGGCGTGCAGGGCGGAGGTGAACGACCGCACCGCGGCGATGTCGCCCCACCGCCCCTGTGGTGGGGCCCCGTCCGGCCCGGTGGTCGCCGGCACCGCGCCCGCCAGCCACTCGCGCAGTCCCGCCCGGAACTCCGCCTCCTCGGCGCTGTCATGCAGATCCATGCGCCGCATCGTACTCGTATCTGCTTTTGATCTGCAGTATCTTGTTTTTACGCGTTCCAACACCGGAAGGGGTCCTCGATGGCCAGTCTCGCGGACGACGCCGCGGTGCGGCAGACCGCGCCGGGCCGGTACCGCGCCCACCTGGCCGAGGACTGGTCGGTGTGGGGGCCCAACGGCGGCTACCTGGCCGCGATCGCGCTGCGCGCGGCGGGCGAGGAGGCCGGCGCCATGCTGCCGGTGAGCCTGAACTGCCAGTTCCTCGCACCACCGCGCTACGGCGAGGTCGACATCGAGGTGACCCGGGTGCACGGCACCCGCCGCACCGCCGCCCTGCACGTCACCTTGCGGCAACGCGGCCGGACCCTGCTCACCGCACACGTCTGGACCATCGCCGCCGGGCTGCTCGGCCCGGAGCGACGCTGGATGCCGCCACCGGACCTGCCCAAGCCCGACGAGTTGCCCACCCTGGTCGAGCTCATGCGCCGCGACGGCCTGCCCGTGCTGCCGATCTGGGAGCGGTGCTACGAGGTACGCCTGGCCGGCTGGCCCGCCGGCGGCTGGGAGCCGCAACGCGACGGCGTACCGACCATCCGGGGCTGGCTGCGGTTGCACGAGGAGCTACCCGCCGACGCCGGCCCCTGGCTGGCGGCGGCCCGGCTGGTCTTCGCCGTCGACGTGGTGCAGTTCCCGGCGGTCGTGCAGGCGTTCGAGCGGACCACCTTCATGGCCCCGAGCATGGACCTGTACGTGGGTTTCCAGGGCGGCGACAACGGCGCCGGCTGGCTGCTGGTGGAGGGGGAAGCCGCCGCCGCCACCGGCGGGGTGCTCGGCGCCCGCGCCCGCGTCTGGTCGGACACCGGGCTGCTGCTCGCCACCGGCGGTCAACAGATGCTCTACCGGATGGCCAGCCCGGTCTGACCGGCTCCGACTGCTTTCAGCGAGCCGTGCGCCGGCCGAACCGGCGCAGGGCCACCAGCAGGCAGACCGTGCCCAACCCAAGCACCCAGCCGATCGTCTGCAGCACCGGAACGAGGACCGGCCCGCCGCTGGACAGGCCCACCAACGCCTCGGTGGCGACCGAGAAGGGGTTGGCCCGCACCACCGGCTGCACCACCGACGGGAACGCCGACACCGGCACGAAACCCGAGGAGAAGATGAACAACAGGGTCGCCGGACCGGTCAGTGACGGCGGCAGCGACTCCTCGTCACCGGGCCCCGACCCCCGCCACAGCGCGATCGCCGCCCACATCAGGCCGAACAGCGCGATCACCGCGAAGAAGCCGACGACCGCCAGCGGCCCCTCCCGGAACCGGAAACCCAGCAACATCGCCACGCCCGTGGTGAGCGCTCCGATCAGGACGATGCGCAGCACGTCCCCGGCGACCCGGCCGGCCAGCAGCGCCCCCGGCGCCACCGGCATGGTGCGCAGCCGGTCGACCAGCCCGCCCCGCAGGTCACGCAGGAACCCGACGGCGCTCGACGGCGACCCGAACGCGGCGGTGGACAGCACCACCAGTGGGGCCAACCGCTCCAGGTAGTGCTGCCGGTCGCCGTCACCGACGATCCGGCCGAAGACCGCGTACTGGGTGAGCAGGAGCAGCACCGGAAACGCGAACGAGTAGACCAGCGCGGGCGGCGCCCGGAAGAACCGGCGAAGGTTGCGCCCGGCGAACAGCGAGGCCTGCGTGACGGTACTCATCGGCTCCTCCGAAACGAACGTGCCGCGGCCACTCCGAACAGCAGCCCCAGGACCAGCAGCCAGACGAGGGCCGGCCACACCCTCTGCTCGGCGCCCTCGGTGGACAGCGCGCGCAACGCGTCGACCTGGGCGGAGAACGGCGACACCTCCACCACCGGTTGCAGCCAGCCCGGGAACGCGTCGACCGGGACGAAGGCGGTGGAGACCGTGGTGAGCACCAGGTACGGCAGGGTCAGCGCCGAGTACACCTGCTCCGGGTCACGGGCGCCCAGCCCCAGGGCCGCGCAACCAGCCGCAAGTACCACCGCGAAGCCGACCGCCAGCAGCACGAAACCCGCCGCGCCGGCCGCGCCCGCGCTGAACCGGAACCCGACCAGCACCGCGGCGACGAGGATCACCGCCACCGCGACGGCGGCCCGGGCAGCGTCCACCACGAGCCGAGCCGCCGGCACCACGACCGCGCTCATCGGCAGCGTCCGGTAGCGGGCGATCAGGCCGCTGCGAGCATCGCCGGCGATCATGTAGCAGGCCGACATGGCGACCAGGGCGGTGGTCTGCACAACGATCGCCGGCGGGAGGAACTGCTCGTAGGCGATCCCGTAGTCGGACATCAGCCGTCGGAAGACGACCATGAAGCCGGCGAAGAACGCGAGCGGAAAGACGACGGTCAGGCCAACCGACCGGCCGGCGCGGGCCTGCTGGAGGTTACGGGCGGCCAGGACGGTGAACTGCCGCAGCGGGCTGGCCCCGGCATTGGCCGTGGTGCTCACCGGCCGGCCCCCGCCACGCCCGGCGCCATCCTGGACCGGTCCGCGTCCGCGTCGAGGGACCCGGTCACCGAGAGGAACACCTCGTCCAGGGTGGGCCGCCGGACGGTGACGTCGTCGGCCTCCACGCCGGCTGATTCGAGCCGCCGGACGACCTCGGTCAGCGTGCCGGAACCGGCGGCGAGCCGCAGCACGTCCTCGTCCTCGGTCAGCCCCGGGAAGGCGGCACGCAGCTGCTCGACCGCGACCGCCCGCGCCCGTGGGTCCTCCACCCGCACCTCGCAGACCGCGCCGCCGAGCTGACGCTTGAGCTCGTCCGGGGTGCCCTCGGCGACGACCCTGCCGTGGTCGATGAGCAGGACCCGCCCGGCCAACTGGTCCGCCTCCTCCAGGTACTGCGTGGTGAGCAGGACGGCGGTGCCGGCGTCGCGCAACTCCCGGACGATCTCCCAGAGCGCCCGCCGGCTGCGCGGGTCCAGCCCGGTGGTCGGCTCGTCGAGGATCAGCACGGGCCGGTCGACCACCAGGCTCGCGGCCAGGTCGAGGCGGCGGCGCAGGCCACCGGAGTACGTGCGGACCGCCTTGCCCGCCACCTCGCCCAGGTCGAAGCGCTCGACGAGCTCGTCGGCCCGGGTGGCGGCGGCGCGCCGGCCCAGCCCGAGCAGCCGGCCGAACAGGACCAGGTTCTCCCGGCCGGTCAGCAGTTCGTCGAGCGCCGCGAACTGCCCGGTGACCGCGATGCTGCGGCGCACCTCGGAGCCCTGGTCGACCACGTCGAAGCCGGCGACGCGGGCGGTGCCGGCGTCCGGCCTCAGCAGCGTGGTGAGACAGTGGATGGTGGTGGTCTTCCCCGCGCCGTTGGGCCCGAGCAGACCGACCACCTCACCCGCGGCGACCTCGAAGCTCACCCCGTCGACCGCCGCCGTCGTGCCGAACGACCGGCGCAGATCGCTGACCTGGATCATCTGTTGTGACATCGCACCACCCTCATGCCAGGAATCCCGGAACCATATCAACGCTCGTCTTCGCAAAGCCAGATACAAGAATGGATAGTTCAGCCGTCGACGGGGCTGCGTCGCCCCCGGAGTCGCTGCCGGGACGACGCCGCGAACGCCCCGGCGATCCGCCCCACCACACCCGAGCGGAAACACTCCCCGGCGATTCCCACGCTCGCCTCGACGTCGGCCGCCGTGGCCGTCCCGTGACAGATCACGCACACACCGCCTACCCCGAGCAGCGCCCCGCCCGGCTCGGCCGCGAGCCCGTCACGCACCGCCCGGGTCACCCGCCGCTGCCGGTCCCGGGCCAGGACGCCGATCGGCGAGAACGCCCGCACCGCGTCCAGCGCCAAACCGACGGTCGCGTCCAACGTGCGCTCGTACGTCTTCAGCGCCACGTCACCGGTGAATCCGTCGGTCACCGCCACGTCGACGCGGCCTCCGAGCACGTCGTACGCCTCGATCTGGCCGGTGTAACCGGGCATCGTGGCCAGCAGGAGGTGCGCGTCGCGGCGTACCGGCCCGCCCTTGACCGCCTCGTGGCCGTTGGACAGCAGGCCGATCCTCGGTCGGGCCAGCCCCAGCCGAGCCCGTGCGTACTCCGCGCCCAGCACCGCGAACTCGACCAGCCACTCGGGCACGGCCGCGGCGGTCGCGCCGATGTCCAGCAGCACGGTCGGGCCGGCGCCGGGCACCGGCAGCACCATCGCCAGGGCCGGGTTGCTCACCCCCGGCACCCGACCCATCCGGACGGCAGCGGCGAGCACCGCCGCGCCGGTGTTGCCCGCGGTCACCATGGCGTCGGCCCGACCCGCCGCCACCTCCCCAGCGGCGACCAGGAGTGAGGAGCGCCGCTTGGAGTACGTCGCGGCCACCGGATCCTCGGCCATCGCGACCACGTCGGGGGCGTCCACCAGTCGTACGCCGGGCGGCGGGACTCCACCGGGCAGCAGGGGACGGACGAGCGCCGGCGGGCCGACCATCAGCACGTCCACGGTCGCGGCCGCGGCCAGCGCGCCGGCGACGACGGGCTCCGGGCCGAGATCCGCCCCGGCGGCGTCGACCGCCACCCGCAGCCGCCGGCCCGGCCGGTCACCGGAACGTGCCACTATCGCGTCCCAGCCATCCGGCACCTCACCACAAACACGTGACAGCAGATACGAGATGCATGCTAGCCCTCCGGGCCGGCCGGATCACCCCCGGAGCTCTTCGCGGCCTGGTTCAGGCGGGCTCCGAGAAGCCAGAACCGAAGGAGAGCCGGGGCTACACTCCGCGCATGGCTACGGCGGGACTGCTCCTCGCGGCGGGTGCCGGCCGCCGGTTCGGCATGCCGAAGGCTCTCCTGTCGTACCGGGGGCGGCTCCTGGTGGAGCACGCCGCGGAGATCCTCACGGCCGCCGGCTGCCGGCCGGTCGTGGTGGTGCTCGGGGCGCAGGCCGACCGGATCCGCGCCCGGACGCGGCTACCCACCGTGGTGCTCAACGACGACTGGGAGACGGGCATGGGCTCGTCTCTGCGGGCCGGGCTGTCCGCCCTGACGTCCGGCACGGCCGTGGCAACCGTGGTCACGTTGGTCGACATGCCTGGCCTGACCCCCGATGCGGTACGCCGGGTCGCCCGCGACGCCACCGCCGACTCCCTCGCGGTGGCCACCTACCAGGACGGTCGTCGCGGGCATCCGGTGCTGCTCGGCCGTCACCACTGGGCCAGCGTCGCGGCGGCGGCGATCGGGGACCGGGGCGCCCGGGACTACCTACGGGCGCAGGGTGACGCCGTGCGGCTGGTGCCGTGCGCCGACGTCGCCGACGACACCGACATCGACCTGCCCGAACAGGCCGCGGCCCTTGAGGAACATCAGAATGAAAAGTAGCGCTAACGGTGATCTTGAGGCTACCGCTGCTTATCGGCACTCCTGCTGACCTGGCGCGTCGTGCCAACTCGGTCGCGTAGTGCGGTGTTGATGTCGGCAGACTGATCGCATGACAGGTCTGACCGCCGAACTTGTTGTTGATGGGTGCACCCCGCAGGCCCCGGCTCTCGCCCCCAGCGGGCATCTGCTCAGCTACGTCCTTGCTCCCACCAGCCGGACCGGTGACCACCTCAACACTGAAGTCTGGCTCTTCAACATCGATGGCACCGACGCTGCGGGCAGGGTGACGGGCGACACCGCAACGGAGTCCCGGCCACGCTGGTCCGCGGACTCGAACACGCTGTTCTTCCTCTCGGACCGTGCCGAACGCGGTATCCCGCAGCTGCACCGGCTTGTCCCCGCCGATGGCAGGGTGACCGCGTTGACCAGCTGGCGTTCCGGCATCATCGACCACCAACCACTGGCCGCCCCTGGCTTGGTCGCTCTGCTCGCCGAGGACGAACCCACCGAGCAGGACGCGCGCCGTGCCCGGGATCGCGACGACGCCGTTGTCGTCGGCGAGCGGGAACCGTGTGCCCGGTTGCGCCTGCTTGACCTACGTACCGGCCGGATCGCCACGCCGGACGCGTTCGGCGACCGGCACGTCGTAGAACTGCAGCAACGGCCCGACGGCGGGCCCGTCGCCGTGCTCACCCGAGCGAGCGCCGACAACGACTACGGTCCCCGCACCGGCCGGCTGCACCTGTTCGACCCGGTCACTGGGACAGCAGAGGACCTTGGACCGGCCGAGGCCGAAGCGCGCTCTCTGGCCTGGTGGCTCGCCGAGGACGGTTGGCACCTCGGCTACATCGCACTCACTCCACCGGTCCTCCAAGCCGGCACCGCCGTGTTCGACCTGGCCCTGGTCGACCGCATCCAGCGCAATCGAACAGTCGGTCTCTCGATGTGTCCCACCGAGCTGCGCCAGACCGATGCCGTCCCACTGGTCGTGTTCGCCGACGGCCTGAACGCGACCCTGGCCCGGCTCGACCCCACGGGTCTTACGATCCTGTCGCGGCACCCCGGGCGCCTCGACGGCCTCACCACCACGCGCAGCGGCGAGGCCATCGCGGTGCTGACCGGCAGCCGCTATCAGCCTGCCAACGTTCATCTCGGGCCACCGGCTGGGCCGCTGCGGAAGATCACGAATACTCGCCCGGAACTGGACGGCATCACTCTCAGCACGCAAGAACCTTTGACCTACCGTGCCTCCGACGGCCTCGACTTGGACGGATTGCTCGTCCTCCCAGCCGGAAAGAACGCGTCCGAGGGCCCGTTCCCACTCGTCACGATCGTGCACGGCGGCCCGTACGACCGCTACGCCGACCGTTGCCAGTTGTTCTGGTTCCCCAGCGCACAGTGGCTGGCCGCCGCCGGCTACGCGGTGTTCCTGCCCAACCCCCGTGGTGGTCAGGGGCACGGCCACCAGTTCGCTGCCAGCGTCGCCGGCCGGGTCGGCCAGCAGGAGTGGACCGACATCCTGACCGGCATTGACCTGCTCATCACCCAGGGCATCGCCGATTCCGACCGGCTGGGCATCGCTGGCTGGAGCCACGGCGGGTTCATGTCCGCCTGGGCCATCAGCCAAACCGAACGGTTCCGCGCCGCGCTGGTCGGCGCCGGCGTCAGCGACTGGGGCATGCTCGCCGCCACCGGGGAGAACGGCCAGTTCGAAGCCGCGCTCGGAGGCAGCACCGGCTGGTCCGGCATCGGCCCGCACCCCCATGACGCAGTCAGCCCGATCTCCTACGCCAGCCGCATCCGTACTCCGGCGCTCATCCTGCACGGCGCCGAGGACACCAACGTCCCCCTCGGGCAGGCCATGTATCTCCACCGTGCACTGCGCCACTTCGGCGTCGAGCACGAGTTCGTGACCTACCCGAGAGAGGGCCACTCGATCCAGGAACGCACCCACCAGCTCGACGTCATGCGTCGGACCCGCGCGTGGTTCGACCGCTGGCTCCGCCCCTGATTGCCGGCGCGTTGTCCTGCTCATCACCCGGCGAGCCGGGAAGGCGAAGAGATTTCGGAGCGCGGCGGCAGGCAACTGCGTCCGGCCAGTCCGCGCGTGCTGCGCCTTCGGGGCTGGTGTCGGCCGGGTCCTCGGGTCGTAGCCGCAGGCGTCAACGCCTGCGGGAACCGGCCATAGGTGGCCGCCTGCTCATCAGTGAGGAAGCTCAGGCGCTGCCGAACCGGGTCGACGTGAAGTCCTCCTCGTCATGGGCGACATGGAAGCCGATCTCCTCCAGCCGCTCGATCTCGGTAATGGGTACCCCAGCCGGCTGGGCACAGACGGTCAGCTCACCCGGCGTGCAGTGCAGCGGGCTGATGTCGTTGTTGTGGGCCGGGGCGAGGATCGCCAGGGCCTCGACGAGCTCGCACCACGCAGGCGGCGCGTCGGGGCCGAGTAGCTGCCTGACTAAGGCCCGGCGGGTCTCGGGGTCCATGGTGATCTCAGGCTCGTCCTCGTAGCTGAAGATTTTCATGCCACTGCCTCCGTCTTGATCTGCTCTAAGGCTTGCCTGATACGCCTGCCGCTATCGGCCCTTGAGGAGCATCGGAACGGAAAGTAACGCTAGGGATGATCTTGATCGGCAGGGCTCCCGGGTGGACACGTTCGGGGTACGTCGGTTGTCGTGATCGACTGACCGTTAACCTGTCTTCGATCATGTTCGATATCTTCTACCGTTTCGGCCTGTGCCGGTTGAGTTCCTCACTGATGAGCAGGCGGCGGCGTATGGCCGGTTCCCGGCTGGGCTGACGCCGACGGAGCTGGAAGGCCTTTTCTTCCTCGATGACGCGGACCGGGACCTGATCGCGGAGCGACGACGGGATGAGAACCGGATCGGGTTTGGTTTGCAGGTGGCCACGGTGCGGGCGCTGGGCCTGTTTCTGGAGGATCCGCTGGATGTGCCGACCGAGGCGGTCGACTATGTCGCGGTGCAGGTCGGTGCGGCGGATCCGTCGGTAGCCAAGGAGTATCTGCGGCGCCGGCCGACTCGGTTCGAACACCAGCGCGAGATCGCCCAGGCGTACGGGTACACCGATTTCGCCGGGGCGGAGCCTGACCTGACGCGCTGGATCGACGACCGGGCGTGGACCACCGGGGACGGACCGAAGGCGCTCTTCAACGCGGCGGTGGGCTGGCTGCGCGAGCGCAAGGTGCTGCTCCCGGCGGTGAGCACTCTGGCCCGCCTGGTCGCGCGGGTCCGGGCACAGGCAACGGACCGGCTCCACCAGCGGCTGTCCGACCTGGTGTCGGCCTTTCAGGCCCGACTGCCGGAGGATCTGCTCGAGACGGTGGACAAGGCCGCGTACGTGTTCTGCGTGCTCGAGCAGTTCCACCAGCGGCTCAAGCGCCGCGACATCTTCGCCGCGGTCTCCGAACGCTGGGGCGACCCGCGGGCCCGGCTGCTCGACGGCGAGGCCTGGCAGCAGGCCAAGGCGCCCGCGTTGAACGCGCTGCAGCTGCCCGAGGAACCGCGCGAGCTGCTTGGCGGGCACGCCGCGGCGCTGGACGAGGCGTGGCGGCAGGTCGCGGCCGGGCTGGCCGTGGACACGGCGGCCCGGCTCGACGACGAGGGCCGGCTGCATGCGCAGAAGGTCACCGCAGTGCCGGACCCGTCGAGCTTGGTAGACCTGCGTAACCGGGTGGAGGCGATGCTGCCGCGCATCGACCTGGGCGAGCTGATCCTGGAGGTGATGGCCTGGTATCCCGGCTTCGCCGGCGCGTTCACCGCGCTGTCGGGGGCGACCACCCGTCTGGACGACCTGCACGTGACGGTCGCCGCGACGTTAACCGCGCACGCGCTCAACGTCGGCTTCGGGCCGGTGATCTCCGACGGAATCCCCGGGTTGACCCGAGGCCGGATCAGCCATGTCGACGCTACCTACCTGCGGCCGGAGACCTACGCTGCGGCGAACGCGGTGCTGATCGACGTCCAGGACGGTATCGGCCTGGCCCGGGCCTGGGGCGGCGGTCTGGTCGCGGCGGCCGATGGGATGCGGTTCGTGGTGCCGGTCCGTACAATCCATGCCCGGCCGAACCCGAAGTACTTCGGCCAGCGGCGCGGCGCGACTTGGCTGAACGCGGTCAACGACCAGGCCGTCGGCACCGCCGGGATGGTGCTGTCGGGCACCCCGCGTGACTCGATGCACCTCATCGACCTGCTCTACCGGCGCGACGGTGGCCGCCGCCCCGAGGTCGTCATCGCTGACACCGGCTCGTACTCCGACGTCGTCTTCGGGCTGCTGCAGCTGCTCGGCTTCGACTACCGGCCGCAGCTGGCCGACCTGCCCGATGCCAAGCTGTGGCGGATCAACCGCACCGCCGACTACGGCCCCCTGAACGCGACCGCCCGCGGCACCGTCGACCTCGACCGGATCCGCCGGCACTGGCCCGACATGCTTCGCATTGCCGGATCCATCCACACCGGGCAGATCTCCGCCTACGATGCGCTGCGGGTGCTGTTGACCGGTGGGAACCTCACCCAGCTCGGCGAAGCCCTGGCCGGCTACGGGCGGATCTTCAAGACCCTGCACGTGCTGACCTTCGTCGACGACGAACCGTACCGGCGCCAGATCAAGGGCATGCGCAACCTCAACGAAGGCCGCCACGACCTGGCCCGGCACGTCTTCCACGGCCGCCGCGGCGAGCTGCACCGCGCCTACCACGAAGGCCTGGAAGACCAACTCGGCGCGCTCGGCCTCGTCCTCAACTGCATCACCCTGTGGAACACCCTCTACCTGGACCTCGCCCTCGCCGGCCTGCGCGCCCAGGGCTATCCCGTGCTCTATGCCGACGTCGCCCGGCTCTCGCCTTACGTTCGCCACCACATCCGGGTCCACGGCCACTACACGTTCACCCTGCCCGACCTGGGCGGACGCACCTACCGACCGCTGCGCGACCCGGACGCCGGCGACGACGAGTAGCGGGTGCTGCCACCCTTATAGTGATCGCGCCGGATGCTCTTCCCCCGTGGAGCATCCGGCCTCTTTTCCCTCACGGGGCGCACTCGCCGTCGGGGGCATTGCCCCTCAGGGGTCCCTTCAGTAGTAGGCGCCGAAAAGACAACGCTTAGCTGCGTCGGCGCTGGGAGAGGTAGGTACTCGCGGATCTTGCCGGGCACGTGCGGCCGCTGGTCGCCGAGCGAGATGCCCAAGCGTCGGGAACGGGTTGGCGATCTCCAGCGCGGTGAGGGGGCCTGGCTGGCGCTCTAGCTGTGTGATCAGGCGTTCGGGGGCCCAGATCGCTCACACTCCCGCTCGCGCAGCGAGCGCGTCGAGCGCTACCGCAACGCCTCTGCGAAAGTAGACAGCCTCTGTTGCAGGTGGCCGTGGAAGGCCTTCCCGTCCGGGCAGTCGGCAGTAGCGGCCGGAGAGAGCTGGGCCATGGGTGCGCCGCTGCCCGTACGAGGGTGAAGTCGAGATTCGGTGGGTAGTGCTCGAGCCCACCCGAGTACGCCGTGCCGAGTCCGGAACGCGAGGACTATTTGCGGACGCAGATCGCGCACCGATTAGGTTTGCGCGCCGTGCCCGTCTGTACGTGTGAGATCGACTACGAGAGGCTGGCACGATGCGGAAACTGATCTTCGGCATGAACCTGAGCCTGGACGGCTACATCGCCGCGCCCGGCAACGACCTCGGCTGGAGCGTACCGAGCGACGAGCTGTTCCAGTGGTGGTCCGACCGGGTGGGGGCGACCGGCCTGGCGCTGTACGGGCGCAAACTGTGGGAGACGATGAGCTCCCACTGGCCGACCGCCGACCAGCAGCCCGGCGCCACACCGGCGGAGATCGAGTACGCCCGCCGCTGGCGGGACATGCCGAAGGTGGTGTTCTCCTCGACGACCCGCACGGTCGACTGGAACACCCGCCTGGTCACCGGCGACGCGGTCACCGAGATCACCCGGCTCAAGGCCGAAGACGGCGGCCCCATGGACATCGGCGGCGCCACACTTGCCGCAGCGGCCATGCGGGCCGGGCTGATCGACGAGTACGTGCTGCTCACCGCACCGGCCTTGCTGGGCGGCGGCACGCCGTTCTTCACGGCCCTGGACAGCTGGGTGAACCTGAACCTGGTGGAGACGCGGACGTTTCCCGGCGGCGTGGTACTGACCCGATACGAGACGAGGCGATGAGCACGGGCCAGGTCCTGGGCTCGTGACGCCAGGACGAAATCCCTTCCTGGCGTGCTCACCGTGACCCCTCGGCCTTGAGGGAACCTTCCCCGGGCCCTTCCCTGCGCTCCGAACGATGATCTTCTGGCATCAAGATTCCCCGCCGGCAACGCCGGCGGGGCGGTGGTGTTCGCATTGTCGCGTTTGGTGTTCAGGCGGTCGGGGTGCTCATTCCGTGGCGACTTCGGTGACGGCGGCGTGCGCTGTACTCGTCGACGATGGTGACATGTGTGATCACAGTGTCGGTGGCAGGTCCAGCCATGGTTTGTCGGCGGCGTCGAATCCTGTGAGCTCGGCGATCTTCCCGTCGACGATGTGCAGGACCGCGATGGCGAATAGCCGGTACTCCGGGTCGTCGGGGGTGCGGAGGTACAGCACGGCGGCAGGCATGCGGTTGACCGTCGTGGTGATACCGCGCCAGTCGTCGTAGCCGCGCTGGAAGAGCCCACCGGAGACCCAGCCGTCCACCGCGTCCTTGGCCGTCGTGGTCACGGTGCCCGGATCGGGCAGCATCGCGAAGCGCAGGTCGTCGCGCAGTAGGGACGTCAGCCCGTCGAGGTCGTTGCGCTCATGGGCCTCGATGTACGACTTCACCGCGCCGCGCTCGTCATTCGACAGCTCGTGGGTGGCGGGGCTCCGCCAGTCGAGGCGGCGGTCGGGCAGCTGCTCGCGCATCGTCACACGGGCCCGCTGCAGTGCGCTGGTCACCGATGCGACGGTCAGATCGAGGGCGTCGGCGGCTTTCGACGCCGGCCAGCCGAGGACGTCGCGCAGGATGAACACCGCCCGCTGCCGCGGCGGCAGGTGCTGGACGGCGACGATGAACGCCAGCTCGATCGTCTCCCGTGCCACCACCGATTCCTGCGGGTCCTCGGGGAGCATCCGGTCGGGGTACGGCTGCAGGTACAGCACCTCGGAGTCGGGGTCCGGCAGCTCGGACGGTACGGGTGTGCGGTTGTTGCGCTTCTCCAGGAAGTCGAGGCAGGCGTTCGTCGCGATCCGGTACAGCCAGGTCCGCAGGGCCGCGTGGCCCTTGAACGACTCCCGCTTGTTCCACGCTCGCAGGAACGTTTCCTGCGTCATGTCCTGAGCGTCCTCGTAGTTCGCGAGCATCCGGTAGCAGTGCACCTGCAGCTCACGCCGGTGGCGCTCGGTCAGGAGCGCGAACCGCCCGGAATCCTCCGCGCGGACCGCCGCGATGAACGTGGCCTCGTCGGCGCCCAGCCGTCTGGCGTCGGTCATGGTCATTAATCCTTCCACCGGTGCGAGAGGGCTAACAGAACTGACGACGTGGCGGAGGATTTCTGATCGGTGAAGCCGCTGACACCGGGTCGTTCGCCAGGCCGGATGGGTCGGGTCGATCCAGGGGACGTGCTCCGGTGTCGGGCACGCCCTCGATGTCGAGGTGGGGCCAGCACGGCTAAGCGTTGTTTTTCGGCGCCAGCTCGGCGTCGATCGGGTCGAGGACACGGGCGGGCCGGGGGCGCACGATCGCCGGAAGGTCGGCGCCGGTGCGCTGCGCATGCTGGATACGGGCTTGCTCGACGGCGGCTGGGTACGCCTGGGTTTTCTCGTGGGCGGCGAGCGCGCGGTAGATGCTGGCCACGCTCGGGTTGCGGCCCTTGCGCTTACCGGTCGCGATGAACAGGTCAGGGCGGATCTGCTCGACGGTCTCACCGTTGGCACGCCGGCGCAGCACGGTATGCAGCATGTCCTCGGTGATGACGGCCGGGCGGCCGCCGTGTTTGCCTTTGCGGGCGGCGGCGTCGAGGCCTTCGAGGGTGGCCTCGCGAATGTTTTCCCGTTCGGTGTCGCCCATCGCGGCGAAGAAGGCGAACAGCATGCGCCCGGAGCCGGCCGGGTC
Organism: Micromonospora sp. NPDC005087; assembly: GCF_042872965.1. Taxonomy (NCBI): domain Bacteria; kingdom Bacillati; phylum Actinomycetota; class Actinomycetes; order Micromonosporales; family Micromonosporaceae; genus Micromonospora; species Micromonospora sp. NPDC005087. Next base: position 885,904 of record NZ_JBIALB010000001.1, read on the forward strand.
GTAGAGGCCGGGCAGCGGGCCGGCGAGCATCTCCAGGACCAGGCCGTGCGCGCTGAGATGATCGGCCAGCGCAGTGAGTTCGGCGGCGTCACGGCCAAGGCGTTTCATCTCGTTGACGGTCAGGATGACCCGGCAGTGCGAGGCGTGGGCCTTGATCTGCCGGGCCAGCGCGAGTGCCGCCTCGAACTGCGGTCGCATCCGGACCCGGGTGGAGATCTTCTCGGCGAAGATCTTGTCGCGGGGGATGCCGTGCGCGGCGAGGGCGTCCAGCTGTGACTGGAGTTCCTGGGTCAGGGTGCTGCATCGGGCGTACCCGATCCGGATGTCCGCGGCCGGGGCGTCGGCGGGCAGCGGTGCCGGCGGCGGGGTGCCCGGGCGCCGCAGCTGCCCGGGGCCGCGGTCGGCCGGGGTCAGCACCCGCAGAGCCTTGCTCAGTCGGCGGACCTTGGTCAACCGGCCGGTGTGGTACGAGGTGGCCACCACGCCGGACCGCGATCGGCACGGCGAGCCGGGCTGCGCCTGACAGCGCGGGCACGGGTGCGCTCGACATCATCGGCGTCTCGGGTCTCCGGATCGCGGTCTTCTTCACCAGCCATGCCCAGCATGCTCGCACAAACGTTGCTCAGAACATCACAGCGACACTTTTGCGTGAGAACGGATCCGGGTCCGGATCAGCGATTCCTGACCGGATGCTGATCTGTTCCCAAAATGGACCGTTTCTGCGAAAGCGGTAGCAGCCGGGCAAGCTGTTCCAGCCAAGATCATCGCTAGCGTTACTTCTCGTTCCGATGTTCCTCAAGGGCCCTATCGGCGGCCGGCCCACGATCATCAACCTCGAGATCCTGCGCGCCGGCCGCGACATGCTGCCCAACCCCAAACTTCCCGCCACTATCGGTCTCGGCTAGGCAGGGCAACCACTAGGTGGCAGTTTCTCGTCCCTGGGGCGAGAATCCGCGACAGTTGAATAGGCGGTCTCACCAGTCTCAAGGGCCGCCGCCTACCGGCTCACCCGGGGTACGGCGGACGCCTGACGTGCGAGCCCCCGGATAGAGTGACGTGTGCTCAGCAGGGTCAACGGCTTGTCCCGCCACTTCACTGAGGACAGCCTCCGCCGATATCTCCTGGAGCGTTCGGTCCGGCAGGCCGACGGCTGCCTGATCATCCGCGGGTACGGCACCCAGCGCGGCGTGTACCAGAAGGTCGCGGGCCGGGCCTGGGCACACATCGCCGCCTACGCCGCCTTCGTCGGGGGCTACGACCCCGACCTGGACGTCGACCACCTCTGCGACGCCCGGGACTGCGTGGAGCCCACTCATCTGCGGCAGGTCACTCACGCGGAGATCTGCCGTACCCGGGCGCAGCCGTCGACCTGCCGCAACGGGCACGACCGCGAGGTCGACGAATCGACGGGGCGGTACCGGCGGACGTGCCGCGCCTGCAACCGGGACAGTCAGCGCCGTTGGCGAGAGCGTCAGGCCGCCGAGGTGGCGCTGGCCCGCTCGGCGATCATCGCGAAGACGGCCAGGTCATGAGGCTCGCGCCCGTCCTGCCCGGCCATCCGTAGTGTGCCCTCGCGCTGGTACCCGGCCTTCTCGGCCACCCGTAGGGAAGCCACGTTGTCGACCCGGCAGTGCAACTGAACCCGTCGCATCCCGCCGTCGGCGAGCGCCCACCGTCCCACCGCCCGAGCTGCCTCGCTCGCGAAACCGCGACCTCGCTGACTGGCGTGTACGCCGTAGCCGATCTCGGTGCGACCGGCCTCCCAGTCGGTGTCCCGCAACCCGGTGCTGCCGACGATCTCGCCGGTGGCCCGCTCCAGGATCACCAGGTGTACGCCCTCGCCGCCCAAGCGCCGCTGATGCACCGCATCCGCCAGCCACGCGTCCACGTCAGCGACCGCCTCGGGGAAGCCGGGTGGCAGTGCCGTTCGATCCCCCGCCGCCACAAACGCCGCCACAGCCGCGGTGTCCTGCGGCCCGAACTCGCGGATTTCCAACCGGTCGGAGGTGATCTTCACTGGAGGGAACATGGCGTGCAGGCTAAGCCTCACCCGTACGTAATGCAGGGGAATTACGCCCGTTCGGCGCCTGACGGTCTCGGCTGAGCACCACGACACGCCTCCCACATCCCGCGGGTCATCTCGTACTCGACCTCACCCAGGTCCGCCCCCGGCAGCGGGTCGTCCCAGACCGAAACCCACGTGCGCACGTACCGCATGCCGATGGCCTCCATCACACCCCGGGACCCGGCGTTGACAGCCATGGTCTGCGCGATCACCCGGCTCTGCCCGACGGTGTCGAAGGCATGTCGCAGCAGGACGCGGGAGGCCTCGCTGGCCAGGCCTTGGCGCCAGTACCGGCGAACGAGGCGGTAACCCAGGTCCGTGACGGTGGGGTCGTCAGGTTGGTCGGGGCCATGCGCCGGCGGAAGCATCATGAGCCCGACGAACTCGCCCTCGTCCTCACGTGCTGGCGACGTCGAGCCACGCGCGCCGCCAGCAGACCCGAACGCCATCCAGTAGCCCAGGCCGTCCACCACGCGCGCCAGGGCCATCCTCTGCGCATGGGACGCGAGCACCTCGTCCCTGGACCGCGCCCGGCCGCTGAGGTAGCGAAGCACCTCCGGATCGGAATCGAGCTGGATCTCCAGCTCGAGATGCCGGTCGGCGAGCGGAACCAGCAGCAGACGGTCGGTACGCAAGATCGGTTGCGGCATACGGCGACGATCGCACGACTCACGCCGGCGGGGCGATCGGATTTCGCCGCAGGTCAGAGGCGCACTCCTGCACAGTCGTGGTGCTGCACCCCAGACACCATCCTGAAGTCTTACGCACAAGAACTGTCATTATGATGCATGCACGCTATGCCCCTTATGTGGCGACACATTATCGGATTATCGTTACTGGTAAACCGACAATCTAGCGTCAGTCTCGGGCAACGCACCCTCGCTGGCCTGGCCGCTGCCCGTGCCCGCGGCCGCACCGGCGGTCGCAAACCTAAGATGACCCCCGCCCTGATCAACAAGGCGCAGCGCATGTACGACTCGAAGCAGTTCACGATGGCCGAGATCGCCGCTTCCTGCGGCGTCACCCCCATGACCATCTACCGCAACATCCGCACTGACACCGCGGAGCGGCCCACCACGGCGACCGCGTCTACCGCCGCACCGAGAGGCGGGCCCCGGTGAACCGGCCGGGCTGGCTACTCGACGTCGACGGCATCCTCAACGTCTCCCGCCCCCGCGTAGCGCAGCGGCCCGCCCGCGGCCGCAGCTCCCGGTACGACGAACGTGATTACATGTACCGGGCCGCCGTGGACGTCATCACCATGAAGATTCGGCTACGAGACCTCACGCGGGACTCGGGGTGACACGGTCAATCGGCCAGCTCATCAACGCTGCGTACCGCCGCCGAGAGCAACGCCGGGTCGGGCGCGGCGGCGAGTACGTCGGCGACCGCGTCGGCGTATTTGATCGCGTGCGGATCGCCGATCGCCACCGCCCGGTCGGCCAGCTCCGCGATGGTGAGGTCGGGGCGAGGCTGCGGTAGCAGGCGCGGTTCGGCCGGTGCGTATACGGCAGTGACCGCAGCCGTTGCCGCCCAGGCCGCGGCGAGACTTGCCGGCCACATCGCCTCGGGAAGAACCGGCAGGACGCGCATGACCGCGTTCGGTGCGGTGACGGCGTGCACCAGCATCACCGGGTTGCCGTACCCGTAGCTGCCGCGCCGCTCGGCGGCCGCCGTCACCACAGCCGCAAGCCGCGCCGCCGTGCGTAAGCAGATGACCGAACTCACCGAGCAGACCCGGCAGTTGATCAGCTGCTCGTCGCTGGTCCTGGTCGCCAGCGTGGACGCCGAGGGCAACTGCGACGTCTCCCCGCGCGGCGGCCCCGCCGGGTTCGTCGCCGTCCTGGACGCGCGGACGGTGGCGACACCGGACGCGACGGGCAACAAGCGCCTGGACAGCCTGCAGAACATCGTCGCCACCGGGCGGGCCGGGCTGCTGTTCGTCATCCCGGGGCGCACCACGACACTCAGGGTGAACGGCCGGACCTGCGTCTCCACTCGCCCCGAGCTGCTGTCGCAGCTGACCGCCGTGGGCAAGCCACCGGCCAGTGCGCTGGTGCTGGGCATCGAGGAGGTCTACCCGCACTGCCCCAAGGCGCTGCTGCGCGGCGGGGCCTGGAAGCCGGAGCAGTGGCTGCCGGCGGACGCCCAGCCGACCTCGGCCGAGGTGACGCTGGCCCAGCTGCGGATGCCGGCGCTGACGATCGCCGACATCGAACAGGTGGAGGCGGACTCGCTGAAATACCGCTACGAGTGACGGGCCGCGGACCCACCGCCGTGCGCTGAGGCCGAGGTCGGCGCAGGGCGGTGGGTCCGTCGTCGCGTCCTATTCCTCCGGCTCCCAGGCGATCAGCTGGTCGAAGACGCGCCGGTCGCCGTCGAGCCGCAGCGAGTCCATCGGAATGCGGCCGTAGCAGAACATGACCAGCTCATTGGCCGTGCCCCGGGCGGAGACATAGGCCGCCTCCGGGCCCACGCCGGCCACCGGCGTGGGGAGGCGGGCGGTCCGGGCGCCGTCGGCGGAGAACCAGAGCCGCCAGGAACGGCCCTCGGTGGCGTGGTAGTCGATGACCGCGGGCTTGTGCGGCCACGCGGCCGTCGTCGCGACGCAGGTGGTCACGAACTCGTCGACACCGTCGAGGGCCACCTCGTCCGGCAGCGGCTGCGGGGCGCCCACGGCGACCTGGGCGTCGTAGGTGTGCACGGCGACCTGCTGGAGCTGGTGCCGGGCGACGGCACCAGTCGTCTGCGGCGACTGCGACGGACCCCACCACGTCCAGCAACCACGATCCGGGCCGGCCTCCCGCAGCGCGTCCAGCAGCTCCCCCGTCGACGCGGCGAACCAGGCCAGCAGGGCCTCGCGCTCCCGGGGCGCCGCCGGGGCGGACATCGCCGGCGGAGCGTCGGCGGGCCCCGCGGCCACGATGGCGGCCCACTTGCGGCGCCCCTCGCCCAGGTGCTGCACCAGGTCGAACAACGTCCACTCGGGGCAGGTCGGCACCCGCACGTCGAGGCTGGGTGCCGCGGCGACCGCCGCCCGGAAAGCGGTCGATCGTTCGTCCATCAGCCGCAACAGGTCAGCGAACTCCAGAGTCTTTTCCACCGCGGCTTTGTACCACCCCCTCCGACAACCGACAGCGGATTTCCCCACCCCCGGCGGCGGGGCCACGCGGAAAATCCGTTGCTCGGCGGGCCACGGGTTGACCATGCTGACGCGCATGGATCAGTGACCAGTGGCGCACGTGCGCGATGAAGACGGGTTCGAGTCACCTCCTCGTCTCCGTCCGCCGTGCCACTCGAAGCCCGCACCGCGTGACCGGTGCGGGCTTCCTTCACGCGACGTGATCTGCGACGTCGCGCCAGCCGGCGTGCTCCCCGCCGAGACGCCGGCTGCCCGCCACTGGATCCGGGAGGCACCCCCCGGCACGCCATCGCGCTGCCGGGCGCCTCCTGCCTAGACCTTGGAATCGCTGAAGCCATGAATAGTTCCCGCCATATCCGTGTGCCGGCCCACGGTCGCGGACCCGGCATCGACCGCAAAGCGCTGTGGGTGGTCAGCGAGCTCGGACTGCCCGCCATCGTCAAAACCTGCGTGTCATGCAGGTCCACGCGGCACCGTCCCACCGGCAAGATCCGGGTCAACGCGAACCACAAGCTGCTCGACGTGTGGCTGCTGATCTGCTGCGACCTGTGCGGCCGCACATCGAAAATCCCCGTCCACGAGCGCATCAACGTGCGGGCGCTGGACAACGAGCGGCTACTGATGTTCGAGAACAACGATCCGGCCATGGTGCGACAGCTGACCATGGACGCGACGCTCGCCCACAAGGCCGCCTACCAGCTTGACTGGACCGGCACCTGGCAGCTGGACACCGACATACCGTTCTACGACCTCCAGCGCGAGGATGCTGCGCCACTCGAGGTCATCATCAGGTTCGAGCTCCCGGCACCCATCCGGGTCGAGAAGCTGCTCACCGCCGGGTTCGGCCTGAGCCGTCCCGCCGTGCGAGGCATGGTCGACTCCGGGCGCATCCGCCTGCCCCTGCCCATCGACGCCAAGGCCCGCGAGGACTTCACCTTCCTGGTCGTCACCGCCCCACCGCTGTCACCTGAGCGGGCATAGGGTGCCACCCCACGGCGCGATGACCTGCGCCGTGGGGCGGCCCGTACCTTCCGGCCCGCCGGCCGTCGCGGTCGGCGGGCCGGCCCAGCGTGCGGCGGCTCACTTGAATGTGCCGGCCTTCGCCCGCACGGACATGCCTGCGTGCGAATCCCGTGCTTTCAAAGACCTCCGCTTGGCTGTCCGCGACATCTCGCCTGAGCGACTACTCCCGCCTCGCGAGCAACGCATCCACCCTCGGGGCCGGACAGCACCTCCGCTCGCGGCCCGCGACGCGGACACCGAACCCGCGCCTTATCGCCCCGTTACACACCGCTGCCACGCACTCAGACGGGCGCCCCCTTAAGGCCGGGCGCGGATCGCCTGCGTCATGGCATCAGCCGACACCGGCATCCGGGTCGCGCAGGGACCTGAGCTGCTGTGCGCTTGACGGGGCGGGGAAGGTGTAACGCCCCAGCACGTTGATGTGCGCGTACCCGAGCGGTGACAAGCGGGCGGCGTCCTCGTCGCGGACCTGGTAGCCCTGGGCGCGGAGCGCGGTGACGGCCAGGTCGATGTAGCGGGTGTTGAAGAGCACGACCGCGTTGAGGACGAGTCCGAGCGCGCCGAGCTGGTCTTCCTGTCTGGCGCGGTAGGGCTGCATGATGTCGCCGCGGTGTCCGTACAGGATCTTGCGGGCCAGGGAGTGTCGGGACTCGCCGATGTTCAGTTGCCGGGTCACGGTACGCCGGTAGGTTTCGTCGACCGGGTCGACCATGGCCAGCAGGTGCAGGGTCTTGGCGATCCGCCCGTACTCGGCCAGGGCTGCCTGGGGTCTTGACGTCAGCTCAGGTCAGTAACGACCGGTTGGAGGGCAACGACATCTGGTCCACGCGCCCCGGTCAGGGCCGGAGCCAGCGATCAAACCAGGCGCGGGTCCGGCGCAGGACGTCGAGTTGGTGGTTGCGTTCCCGGATCGAGTGGCCCTCTCTCGGGTAGATCACGAACTCGTGCTCGACGTCGAAGTGGCGCAGCGCCCGGTGGAGGTACACGGCCTGTCCGAGGGGAACGTTGGTGTCCTCGGCGCCGTGCATGATGAGCACTGGAGTACGGATGTGGCTGGCGAAGGAGATCGGGCTGACCGCGTCATGCGGGTGTGGGCCGACGCCGGACCAGCCAGTGCTGCCACCGAGCGCGGCTTCGAACTGGCCGTTCTCCCCGGTCGCGGCGAGCATGCCCCAGTCGATGATGCCGGCGCCGACCAGCGCGGCGCGGAAGCGGTCGGTCTGGCCGATGGCGCAGGCGGACATGAAGCCGCCGTGGCTCCAGCCAGCGATGCCCAGCCGGTCGGGGTCGGCGACGCCCTCGTCGATCAGCAGGTCGATGCCGGTCAGGATGTCGGTCCACTCCTGCTGCCCGACCCGGCCGGCGACGCTGGCGGCGAACCGGTGGCCATGGCCCTGGCCGCCGCGCGGGTTGGGCAGCAGGACCGCGTAGCCGGCGGCGGCCAGCCACTGCGCGCTGGGAAACCAGAACAACTGGCAACGATCGGCGTAGCGATCGTACGGGCCTCCGTGCACGATCGTGACCAGCGGGAACGGGCCATCCGATGCGGTTTTTCCAACCGGCAGTACGAGCAAGCCGTCTAGGTCGAGGCCGTCGGCGGCGCGGTAGGCCAGCGGTTGTTGCGTGCCGAGCGCGGTGCCGTCCAGTTCCGGGCGGGTGTTGGTGAGTCTTCGCAGCGGGCCGGTTGGCGGTCCGATGTGAACGTTCGGGGGCTGATAGCGGGTACCGGTAAGGACCGCGATCTCTTCGCCAGCAGGGGTGGTGGTGAGGTTGTCGAGGCGTCCAGGGTGATGCGACAGGGTCGTGAGGTCTTTGGGGTCGAGCCGGGCCAGGGTGGTGTTCAGGCCGTCGGCGAACACAACCAGCGGGGCGGCATCGGTCTGGCAGAGGGTGGTGGGGCACATCGAGAGACCAGCGGTGCGGTTGCGCGGGACGCGGCTGTCCACGGCCAGGTCGAACACGGCAGTGCCGGCCTGCAGAACCGGTGGGGTGAGCGCGATGTAACCGAGGTGCCAACCGTCCTCGCCCGGCCACCAGGCCAGGGATCGTGCGTCTACCCCGACCGGTCCGAGGTTCTCCGCAGTCCCGTTCGTGGGGTCGAACAGGTGCAGTTGGCCGGTGCGCGGGCCGTAGTCGTTGTCGGCGCTGGCCCCGGTCAGCACGGCAAGTGGGCCGCCGTCGGGACGTTGCCGCAGTTCCACGACGTGCCGGTCACCGAGCACATCCGGGGTGGTGACCCGCCCGGTGCGCAGGTCGAGCAGGCGCAACCGGGCACGCGGTTCGCGCTCGCCGACGACAATGGCGTCCTCCCGGTCCCGGGCGCGGCGCGCGTCCTGCTCGGTGGGTTCGTCCTCGGCGAGCAGAGCGACCAGGTCGGGGTCGGCGAGCGGCAGGTGGTCGATGACCCCGGCGCGCCAGGTGGTCAACGTGGTCATCGTGCCGGTGGCGAGCGTGAGCCCGTGCAGCTGCGGGGTACCACGGTCGGCGCGGTCGGACAGAAAGAACAGCGTCTCCGAGTCGGCCGACCAGCGTGGCCGGGACTCGGTTGCGGTGTCGGCGGTCGCCCGACGCGACGCGACGGCGCCATCGGTGTCGACGAGCCAGAGTTCGGTGTCGAGGTGGTCATCGGTCCGGCTGACGGGAGCGAGGACGTAGCAGAGCAGGCGCCCGTTCGGGGCAAGCGCCGGGGTCTGTGGGTCACGACCATCGACCACGAGTTCGGCGGTCAGACCTGTCATGCGATCAGTCTGTCAGCATCAACCGGATCGGTGCACGGGCGAGGCGATCCACGAGAAGCGACGTTGACCCTCGACGAGGTTGAGCCTCGACCATCTGCGGCATGGACGACCACGACGACCAACCCGCGCCCGACCCGACCATGACCCGCATCGTCAACGCCGTACAGCTCGGTCGATCAGGACAGCAGGCGCTGGCCCGCGACACCCTCACCGCGCTCTGGGACGAGATCGGCGCCGACGGCGACGCCTTCCACCGCTGCACTCTCGCGCATTATCTGGCCGACCTTCAGGGGAGCACCGAAGCTGAACTCAGCTGGGACGAGCGAGCACTGGCCGCCGTCGCCGACCTCACCGACGAGCGCGCCCAGCAGTACCACCACTCGATGCAGGTCCAGGGATTCCTTCCGTCGCTGCACCTCAACCTCGCCGACGACCACCGGCGCCTGGGCAACACCGCCCTGGCCCGGGAGCATCTGGCACTGGCCGAGCGCTTCGTCGGGCGGTTGCCGGACGACCCGTACGGCGAGATGATCCGCGCCGGCATCCGCAACGCCACCGAAGCCTTGGAGTCGGTGCGGGAGTAGCGGGAGCGGCCGCCGCATGGCCGAAGGACTGTCCGACCAGGCCCTCGGCCATGCGGCTCACCTACGTGAGAGAGCTACCTGTTGGGCTGACGCCCGCTGGCATGGTGCCGACAGGTGTTACTTCTTGTCCGTGTCGGGGTTCGTGCGGATGGACTCCTGATAGACGTCCGCGTAGGTGCGCGAGTCCTTGATCAGGTCGTCGCAGAAGGTGGCGACGTCGGTGCCGGTGAGTTCCAGAACCCCCTTGCCGGCCGCGGCGCCCTCCTCGAAGAAGTCGACGATCCCGGAGAGCAGGAGCCCGTCAGCCAGGTCGACCGGTCCGACCTTGAACAGGTACTTCTGCATCTCCTTGTAGACGATCTGGTAATCCGGCGGGAGTGTCTTGACCCGAGCCACGTGCGCCCGCCACTGCTTCTTGCCCTCGATGATGTCCTGGACTCCCACGTCAGCCTCCTAGCCGGGCCAGTTTCCTTGCGACGGTCCTGTTCAACTGCTCGCGCCACCGGTCGCGATAGGTCCGGGCTCCCTCTCCGCCGACCAACGCCGTGCAGAAGCCGGGGATGTCGTCGCCGAGCACCTCGTGGATGCTCTGCCCGTCCGCCGATGCTTCTTCGAGCAGCCCCAGGGCGGCGTCGAGGATCGGCATCAGGTTGCGACCCGTGAAGCCCCCGTAGGGGAAGAGGTTGCCCTTGATCTGTTCCCACGCCGCCTGGTAGTCGGCCGGCAATGCCTCCGCCCGGGCTTCGAACACCTTCCATTCCCTGGTGAGATCGCTGCCCGTGATGGTCTCCCAGAAGCTCATCTCGCCCCCTCCCTGAGCTTGTCGATGCGTGATGAGACGTACTGCCATTTCGCCCAGAACCGTGCGAGTTCCTCGCGCCCGGCGTCGTTGAGCGTGTAGAACTTGCGCGGAGGTCCCACCTCGGATGGTCGTTTCGTCACCTGGACAAGTCCGTTCCGCTCCAGTCGCAGCAGGATGGTGTACACCGTCCCCTCGATGACGTCGACGAAGCCGAGCTCGTTCAACCGACGCGTGACGGCGTACCCGTAGGTCTCCTCGCCGCCGATGATTTCGAGCACGCAGCCCTCCAGCGTGCCCTTCAACATCTCCGTCAGATCCTCCATGGCGGCTCCTCTTCGGTCCCCCTGGTACCTCGTAGCACTGAGTACCGCTATAACGTACCACCGACTACCGGTATTCGGTAGTACCAAGTAGCGCCTCGAATCTCGGCCCATCGCCGAAAACCACAGTTTGTAGGTAACCTTCTTGACTGGCGGTCATGGCGTAGCTAAGTTTCAGTCACCCGGACTGAGAGGCGTCTATGCAGACCCGACTCGTTACCGCGACCGCCTGGGTGGCCACACTGGCGGCCACCCTCGCCCCCATCCCCGCCCAGGCAGCCACCTCGGCCCACCCCCCGTCGGCCGAGCACGGCTGGGTCACATCGACGCTGCGGCACATGAGCCTGGAACAGAAGGTGGGCCAGCTTTTCTCCACCTACGTCTACGGTGGTGACGCCACCGAACCGACGGCCGCCGACCGGGCCGCGAACCTCGCCGCGTTCGGCGTGGAGACGCCGGCCGAGGTGATCCAGCGGTACCACCTCGGCGGCGTCTGCTACTTCTCCTGGTCGCACAACCTGGACAGTCCCCGCCAGATCGCCACCCTCTCCAACGGACTCCAGCGGGCCGCCCTCAGCGACGGCGCGAAGGGCCGGGTGCCCCTGCTCGTCTCCACCGACCAGGAGCAGGGCACCGTCCTGCGGATGCCCTCCCCCGCCGCCCAGTTCCCGGGGGCGATGGCCCTGGGCGCGGCACGCTCACCCGGGCTCGCCCGGACGGCGGCGGACGTCACCGGGCGAGAGCTGCGTGCCGTCGGCATCCGCCAGCCGTACGCGCCGATCGCCGACGTCAACGTCAACGCGGGCAACCCGGTGATCGGCGTCCGGTCCTTCGGCGCCGACCCCCGCCTGGTGGCCGACCTCACCGCCGCCCAGTTCACCGGCTTCCAGCACGACGCCCGGGTGACCGCCGTGGCGAAGCACTTCCCCGGGCACGGCGACACGGCCACCGACAGCCACACCGGCCTCCCGGTGATCAACCACAGCCGCGCCGAGTGGGACCGCGTCGACGCGCCACCGTTCCGGCGGGCGATCAGCGCCGGCGTCGAATCGATCATGACCGCGCACATCGTGGTTCCCGCGCTCGACCCCTCCGGCGACCCGGCGACGTTGTCGCCGACGATCCTCACCGGCGTGCTGCGCGGTGAACTCGGCTTCCGGGGCGTCATCGTCACCGACGCGCTCAACATGGCCGGCGTGCGGGCAAAGTACGGCGACGAGCGGGTGCCCGTACTGGCCCTCAAGGCCGGCGCCGACCAGCTCCTGATGCCACCGGACCTCGCGCTGGCCCGGGACGCGGTGCTGCGCGCCGTCGCCACCGGCGAGCTCACCGAGCGGCGGATCGACGAGTCGGTCCGGCGCATCCTCGGCATGAAGTACCGCCAGGGACTGGCCCGCTCGCCGCTGGTCGACGTCGAGCGGGCGGTACGGACGGTCGGCGCACCGGAGCACCTCGCCGCCGTCACCCGGGTCACCGACCCGACGCTCACCGCCGTCCGCAACGACGCCAGCCTGCTGCCACTGCCCCGCGCCGACCGGTCGGTCCTGGTCACCGGCTGGGACAGCGCCGCCTTCGCCCCGGTCGCGACGGTCGCCGCCGGCTTCACGGCCCGTGGCGCCCGAGCCACCGCCCGACCGGCGACGCTGCCCTCGGACGCGGTGATCGCCGCGACGGCCGCCCAGGCCGCCGAGCACGACCTCACCGTCGTGCTGGTGAACAAGGCGTGGGACACCACGGTCACCGACCCGCGCGCCACCCAGCAGCGCCTCGTCGCGGCGCTGGTCGGCACCGGCAAACCGGTGGTCGTCGTGGCGGTCCGCGATCCCTACGACATCGCGTACCTGCCGGGCGTGACCACCTACCTGGCGACCTACTCGTACACCCGGGCGGCGATGGACGCGCTCGTCCGCGCGCTGCACGGCGAGCTGTCCCCGAGCGGGCGGCTGCCCGTCACGATCCCCACGGCCGAGGGCGCGGGCTCCGTGCTCTATCCCTACGGCCACGGCCTGAGCTGGTAGGAGGCAACCAATGCAGCGGAGGAATTTCCTGGTCGGCACGGGCGCACTGGGCGCGGGAGCGCTCGGCGTCGGCGCGGCCGTGACGCCCGCGGCCGCCAGCCCCGGTGGCCGGCGGGTCCGCACCGGCCTGGACGAGCTGGTGTCCTCCAGGTTCGCCGAGCTCGCCGGCCAGCGGGTGGGGGTCGTCTCCAACCCGACCGGTGTCGACTCGGCCTACCGGCACCTCGTCGACCTGATGCACGGCTCCGGTCGAGTGCAGCTGGTCGCGGCGTTCGGCCCCGAGCACGGCTTCCGCGGCTCCGCGCAGGCCGGCGGCAGCGAGGGCACCGGCGTCGACGCGCGCACCGGAATCCCGGTCTACGACGCGTACGGCGCCTCGCAGGCCCGGTGGGAAGCCATGTTCACCGAGGCGGGGGTGGACACGGTCGTCTTCGACATCCAGGACGTCGGGGTCCGCTTCTACACCTACATCTGGACGATGTACACCTCGATGGTCGCCGCGGCCCGGGTCGGCAGACGCTACGTCGTACTGGACCGACCCAACCCGATCGGCGGGCGGGCCTACGGGCCGCTGATGACCTCGCCGTACACCTCGGGGGTGGGTCTGAAGGAGATCATCCAGCAGCACGGGATGACCGTCGGCGAGCTCGCCCGGTACTTCAACGCCACCTTCCTACCGGCCGAGGCGGGGCGACCGGTCGACCTGCACGTGGTGCGGTGCCGGCACTGGAAGCGCGACGACCTCGCCGCCGACACGGGCGTGCCGTGGGTGATGCCCAGCCCGAACATGCCCACCCCGGACACCGCGCTCGTCTACCCGGGCACCGGCCTGTTCGAGGGCGTCGCGTCGATCACTGAGGGGCGCGGCACGTGCCGCCCGTTCGAGCTGATCGGCGGGCTGGCGACCGACTTCGACCACCACTGGGGTGACCGGCTCAACGCCCGGAACCTGCCCGGAGTCGAGTTCCGCGAGGCGTACTTCTCGCCGACCTCCGCCGGGCAGAAGCCGGCGCTGCTCAACAAGCTCTGCGCCGGCGTGGAGGTCAAGGTCGTCGACCCGGCGGCGTACGACCCGATCCGCACCGGGGTGGCGATGCTGGTGGAGGCGCACAAGTACCCGGCGTTCGCCTGGCGGCAGGACTCGTGGGACACCGCACGCCCGTACTGGATCGACAAGCTCACCGGCTCGCCCCGGCTGCGGACCCAGATCGACGCCGGAGCCGACGTGGACGACGTCGTCGGCGCCTGGGCCGACGAGCTGGCCACCTTCAACCGGCAACGCCGGCCCTACCTGCTCTACTGAGGAGTGCGGTCATGACCAGGTCGACCCGTCGTCCGCTCCGCTCACTCGCGATCGGCCTGGCCCTGGCGGTCGTGGGCACGACGCTGCCAGCCAGCCCGGTGGCAGCGTCGCCCCCGGCCGGTCCGCCGACCGTCACCCCCGCCGACATCCAGTTCCGGCACGACACGCTGCGCCGTGGCGACGCCCGCCAGGTCGGCCTGCTCCCGGAGCACGTGGACCGCCTCCCCGCCGACCTGGCCGCGTATCTCCAGCCGACGCCGGACCATCCCGGCTACCCGGCGTACGCCGGCGCGGTGGTCCTGGCCGCCAAGGACGGCGTGATCGTTCAGCACGCCGCCGTCGGCAGCGCGGTGCGCTACTCCGCCGTCGGGCCACCGCCCGGCCTGGTCGGCGTGGAACTCCCCGCCGACCAGCAGATCGCGACCCGGCCGGACACCATCTTCGACCTGGCGTCGGTGTCGAAGCTGTTCACCACGATCGTCGCCATGCAGCAGGTGGAGCGGCGTCGGGTGGAGCTGGACGCGCCGGTCGCCCGGTACGTCCCGGAGTTCGCCGCTGGCGGCAAGGCGACGGTCACCGTCCGGATGCTGCTCACCCACACGTCGGGTCTGCCCGCGTTCGTGCCACTGTGGAGCAGGTACCCGACGCCGGCCGAGCGGTTCGCCGCCGCCCTCGCCACGCCACTGGCGGCCGGTGCCACACCCGGCTCCCAGTACGTCTACTCCGACCTCGGGCTGATCGCGCTGGGCGTGCTGCTGGAACGGGTCACCGGCCGGCCGCTGGCCGACCTGGTCCGCGACGGCGTGACCGGGCCGCTGGGCATGACCGACACCGGCTACAACCCCGGCCCGGAGCGGCGGTCGCGGATCGCCGCGACCGAATACCAGCCGTACGCCGGGCGCGGCATGGTCTGGGGCGAGGTGCACGACGAGAACGCCTGGTCGCTCGGTGGGGTGGCCGGGCACGCGGGGGTCTTCTCCACCGCCGCCGACCTGGCCGTGCTCTGCCAGTCACTGCTCAACGGCGGCGAGTACCGCGGCCGGCGGATCCTGCGCTCGGAGACGGTGCGCGCGATGCTGGTCAACTACAACGCGCCGCTGGAGTCGGCCTACCCGGAGAGCGACCGCGGCCTCGGCTTCGAGCTGAACAAGCACTGGTACATGATGGGGCTCTCCTCGCCGGTGGCCTTCGGGCACACGGGCTTCACCGGGACGTCGATCGTCATCGACCCGCTGTCGCACTCGTTCGTCGTCATGCTCAGCAACCGGGTGCACCCTGACCGTGGCTGGGGCAGCAACAACGTGGCCCGACGCGCCGTGGCGCGGGACCTCGCCGAAGCGATGCCGGTGCGGCCGCGCTCGGCCAGCGCCTGGCGAGCCGATCCACGTGACTCCGCGACGAGCACGCTCACGGCGCCGCTGCGCCGGCCCGCGCGGGGCGCCACGGCGAGTTTTCTGCTCTGGTACGACACCGAACCCCGCTACGACAGCGCACGATTCGAGGTCTCCACCGACGGTGGGCAGACCTGGGCGCCGGCGACCATGCAGCTGCGCGAGGCCGGCCGGCGGTGGAGCGCCGACGGCACGGTCACCGGCTACGGAGGCCGGGTGTGGTGGCAGGTCTCCGTGGAGCTGCCCGACCAGGCCACGCACCTGAGGTGGAGCAGCAGCACCGACGGCTCGGGCCAGGGGCGTGGCGTCTACGTCGACCGGATCGCCGCGACGGACCGGTACGGCGTGCTCTTCCGCGGCGAGGGCGCCGATGCCTCCCGGCTCGTCACCGACGGATGGTCACCCGCACGCACCTGAGCCGCTCGCCCGGGGCCGGACGCACTGGCGGCGGCCGGCCCCGAAGCGAACGGACGGCCTCGCGTCGAATCGCGTTGCGGAGGCCGGCGGGCACTGCGAGGGTCGACGGATGCCAGCAATGGATGGCGCCGACGTGCGCGACGCGGGCGAGGAGATGACCCGGGTCCTGGACCCGCACCGGGACCACGACTGGGCGGTGCCCGCCGGCACGTTGCGCTGGAGCTGCTGGACCACCGCCGCGCACGTCGCGCACGACCTGCTCGCATACGCCGGTCAGGTCACCGGCCGACCGGACGACGCCTACCTGCCGTACGACCTGCGGGTCTCCCCCACCGCGACGCCGGCGCAGGTCCTCACGGTGGTCCGGGCGTGCGCCGGGCTGCTCGCCGCCGCGGTCGACACGGCGCCGCCGGAGACCCGGGCCTGGCACTTCGGCCCGTGCGACCCGGCCGGCTTCGCCGCGATGGGGGTGGCGGAGACCCTGCTGCACACCCACGACATCACCCTCGGCCTCGGCGTGCCGTGGCAGCCGCCGCACCGGCTGAGCGCACGGGTGCTGCGACGACTGTTCCCGGACGCCCCGCCCGGCGCGGCGCCCGAGGTGCTGCTGTGGCTGACCGGGCGCGGTGAGCTGCCCGGCCGGGCACGGCGCACCTCGTGGACCTGGCGCGCCGCGCTGGACTGACCGGCCCTCAGCCGATCGAGGGGGCGGTGAGCGCGTGCCGGTGGCCGTCGCGCGGGAACGGCGGGTACGCGGGCAGCACCTCCTGGAAGACGTACCCGCTCTTCTCCGCCACCCGACAGGAGGCCGGGTTGTCCACCTGGTGCAGCAGGTCGAGGCGCTCCAGCCCGGTGAACTGCGCGAACGCCCAGCGGCTGAGCGCGGTGACCGCGCGCGGGGCGACGCCCCGACCGCGCGCCCACGCCGCCGTCCAGTACCCGACCTCGGCCGCCGGGCGCCCGGGCGCGACCCGCTTGAGCACCACGCACGCCACGAGCAGTGGACCGTCCGCGGCGTCCTCCAGCACGGCGAAGGTGAACCGCCGGCCGTCGTCCCAGTCCTGCCGTACCTTCTCCAGCCACTGACGCCCCTCGTCCGGGGTGGTCAACGGGTGTTGCGTCCACCGGTGCAGCACCGGATCCCGGTACGCCTCCAGCAGCGCTTCCAGGTCGTCGTCACGCCAGGGCCGCAGGACCAGGCCCGGTGCCGACGGGGTGGCCACCGCTCGCAGCTCGATCGACATGGGCACATTCTGCCTGCACGCCTATGTCCCGCCAGGGGTGACCAGGCCCGCCTCGTAGGCCACGACCACCGCCTGCGCCCGGTCGCGCAGCGACAGCTTGGCGAAGATGCGGGCGACGTGCGTTTTCACCGTCGCCTCGCTCAGGGTCAGGACCCGCGCCAGCTCGGTGTTGGACAGACCCCGGCCGAGCAGGGTGAGCACCTCACGTTCGCGGGGCGTCAGCGCGTCGAGTTCGCGGCGGCGTCCCGGCTCTTCGGTCGGGCGCCGCTCGGCGGCGGCGAAACGCTCCACGAGCCGCCGCGTGATAGATGGGGCGAGCAGCGCGTCGCCGGTGTCGACGAGCCGGACAGCGTTGGCGAGATGCTCGGCCGTGACGTCCTTGAGCAGGAAGCCGCTCGCGCCGAGGGAGAGTGCCGTGTACACGTACCGGTCGAGGTCGAACGTCGTCAGCATGAGCACCCGGCAATGCGGGCTCCGCGCCAGGATGTGGCGGGTGGCCTCCAACCCGTCCATGACCGGCATCCGGATGTCCATGAGCACGACGTCGGGCCGCAGCCGGCGTTCGGCGGCCACCGCCTCGGCGCCGTCGGACGCCTCGCCGACCACGTCGATGCCACGCGCGGTCAGGATCAGCCGGAAGCCGGTGCGGATCAGCTCCTGGTCGTCGGCGATGAGGACACGGGGCGCGGCGGTGGTCTCGGGTGCTGTCACGGCTGGTCCAGCGGGATGCGCGCGCGGACCCGGTAGCCGCCGCCGAGGCGCCGGCGCGCGTCGAGGTCGCCACCGTAGACCGCGACCCGCCCCCGGAGCCCGAGCAGGCCGCGCCCGGCGCCGTCACCGCCACGCCGCTCCCGTGGCACGGTGCCGGCCAGGACGCTCGGACCGACGTTGAGCACCTCGACCCGCAGGGAACGGTCGGCGTACCGGATCGTCACCTCGGCCCTGCCGCCGTCACCGTGCTTGAGCGCGTTGGTGAGCGCCTCCTGCACGATCCGGTACGCGGTCACGTCGATGCCCGGCAACAGGGGACGCGGCTCGCCGGAGATCCGCACCTCCACCGGCAGCCCGGCGAACGCGATCCGATCGACGAGCACGCCGAGCCGGCTGAGGCTCGGTTGTGGCTCCAGCCGCGTGCCACCGCCCACCCGACCGTCCGGACCGTCGGCGCCTTCCCGACCGTCGGCCGACGGCGCGAGCAGGCCGAGCAGGTGTCGCAGCTCGGTCATCGCACCCCGCCCGGCGCCCTCGACCGCTTCGAGGGCCGCGGCTGCCTCTCCCGGCATGGTCGTGAGGATCTCGCGCGCCGCGGCCGTCTGCACCACCATGATGCTGACGTTGTGGCTGACGATGTCGTGCAGCTCGCGAGCGATCCGGGCGCGTTCGACGTCGACGGCGGCGCGGGCGACCCCCTCCCGGTCCCGTTCCAGGAGCCAGCCCTGACGCTCGACAGCGCGCCGGTGCAGCCGCCGCGCGCGAACCAACGCGAACCACAGCCATCCCGCGCCCGCGCAGACCAGCACGAGGGCGACAGCCAGCCACGTCGTCCCGGATGTGCGCACCCCGTTACCCTCGCAGACCACCGTGGCGTGCCGCATCATCCTCCATGTCCAGCGCCGTACATCCCGCGGATGACGACCCCGGCGGGTTGCATCCCGGGAGGGATGCCCGGCCGGTGCCGCCGACCGTAGCTTCCTGTCATGACGAAAGACGCGACCGTCGTACAGCTCGACGGAGTCCGCAAGGAGTACGGCGACACCACCGCCCTCGACGGCGTGTCGCTGTCGGTCCGGGCCGGTGAGGCGGTCGCCGTGATGGGCCCGTCCGGCTGCGGGAAGTCGACGCTGCTCAACATGATCGCCGGGCTGGACCGGCCCACCACCGGCACGGTCGTCGTCCAGGGCGAGGACCTGGGAAGCAAGAACGAGACGGGCTTGGCGCTGTTCCGCCGGCACCGGATCGGCATGATTTTTCAGTTCTTCAACCTGCTCGACGACCTGCCGGCGCTGGACAACGTCGCCCTCGCCGCCCAACTGACCGGCAGCAAGGCGGGACCGGCGCGCGAGCGGGCCCTGGAACTGCTCGACGAGTTGGGCATCGCCGACCGGCGCAACGTGTACCCGGCAGCGCTGAGCGGCGGCGAGCGGCAGCGGGTCGCGGTCGCCCGGGCCCTGATGAACCGGCCGGCGCTCCTGCTGGCCGACGAGCCGACCGGCGCGCTGGACAGTCGGGCCGGCGAGCAGGTGATGGACCTGCTGCTGGACCTCAACCAGATCGGGCAGACGCTGCTGATCGTCACGCACGACGAGCGGCTCGCCACCCGGTGCGCGAGCCGCGTGGTGGAACTCGCCGACGGTCGGATCGCCCGCGAGCGCACCCTGGAGAAGGCATGAGCGCGGTGTGGCGGGCGTCCCGCGCGGCGGTACGCCGCCGCCGGCTGCAGACGTTCGTGATCGGCCTCGTCGTGCTGCTCTCCACCGCGTCCATCGTGGTCGCCCTGGCGCTGCTGGACGCCTCGTCGGCGCCGTTCGACCGGGCGTTCGCGGAGCGCCGGGGCGCGCACGTCGTCGCGACGTACGACGCGGCGGCTGTCACCCACGCGCAGCTCGCCGAGCACCGGCCGGACGTCACGGCGGTCGCCGGCCCGTTCCGGCAGGCCACCGTCGACACGTCCCGCGACGGGAACGTACCTCGCCTGCAGGGCCGCCCCCTCACCGTCGTCGGACGCGCCGACCCGGGCGGTCCGGTCGACACCGTGGACGTCTGGCACGGGCGCTGGGCCACCGGGCCGGGTGAGATCGTGCTGAACGAGGCGCCGCCGGCCGCCGGCTACCGGGCACAGTTCCGGCCCGAGGACGAACGGGTCACCCTGGCCGACGGCACGACGTTCACCGTGGTTGGCCGGGCCTACAGCATCAGCCGGACCGCCGACGCCTGGGTGGCGCCGGACCGGATCGCCGCGCTGCGCCCGACGACGACCCAGATGTTGTACCGCTTCGCCGACGCCCGCACCACGACCGACGTCGACGGCCACGTCGCCGCGCTGCGGGCCGGGCTGCCGCCGGACGCGCTGATCGCCGCCCAGTCGCACCTCGTGGTCAAGGAGGCCATCGCCGCCGGGCCTGGCGCGTACGTGCCGTTCCTCGTCGCCTTCGGCGTCCTGGGGCTGATCGTGGCGGTCCTCATCGTCGGCAACGTCGTCAGCGGTGCGGTGGTCTCCGGCTACCGGCACATCGGCGTTCTCAAGGCGATGGGGTTCACGCCACGGCAGGTCGTGGCGGTGTACCTCGCGATGGTGTCCGTGCCGGCCGTCGTCGGCTGCGTCCTCGGCACGGTGCTGGGCGATCTGGGTGCCCGCCCGCTGCTGCGGTCCGCGTTCCTGGGGCTGGGTTTCGGCGCCGAGGTCGGCGTCGCGCCGTGGATCGACGTCGCCGCGCTGGTGGGAGCACCGGCGGTCGTCCTGCTGGCCGCGCTCGTGCCGGCGCTGCGCGCGTACCGGCTGTCGGCGGCGGAGGCGATCAGCGCGGGCAGCGCACCGCGGCCCGGCCGCGCGCTGCGGGTGCAGCGGGCGCTCGGCGGCACCCGGCTGCCCCGCGCCGTCAGCCTCGGCCTCGGCCTGCCGTTCGCGCGCCCGGCCCGGACGGCGCTGACGATGGCGGCGGTCGTGCTCGGTGTGGTCACCGTGACGTTCGCGACAGGCATGTCGGAGACGGCGCGCCGCTACTCCGATCTCACCGATCTGAACGACACCCCCATCGCGGTACGGCCGTTGCGCCCGGACGGGGATCAGCCGGTGACGCAGCGGTCGGTGCCGGACGTGGAGCAGCTGCTGCGCTCGGTGCCGGGCACGACGCGGGTGGCCGGCGGACTGGACCTGGAGGTGTCGATCGTCGGGGACCGTGAGCCGGCCACCGTCTACTTCGTCCGGGGCGATGTGCCGGCCATGGGCTTCCAGGACCAGATCGTCGCCGGGCGCTGGCTGCGCGGCCCGGACGAGATCGTCGCGCCCTCGACCGTCCTGCACGACCACGGCCTGTCCGTCGGTGATCGGGCCACCATCCGATTCGGCGCCAGGCAGCGGTCCGTGACCGTCGTCGGTGAGATCATGTCCACCGCGCCCGGCTGGCCGAGGCTGGTCGCCGGCTGGGACACGTTCGAGCGCCTCGCGCCGGACTACCGGATCCTCCCGCACGAGATGTACTACGCGCTGGCCGTGGCGCCGGGCACCGACACCGGGCAGTACCTCGCCGCGATCCGCACCGCCGATCCCGGGCTCGACGCGTGGGACAACAGCGGCTCGAACTCGTACACCACGGCAGTCGTGGCGCTGTCCACGGTGCTCACGCTGCTGCTCGGGCTCGTCGCGGCGCTCGGCGTCTTCAACACCGTGGTGCTCAACACCCGTGACCGCCGTCGGGACCTGGGCATGCTCAAGTCGATCGGGATGACGCCCCGGCAGGTGGTCGTGATGATGGTGACGTCGATGGCGGCGCTGGGGGTGGTCGGCGGGCTGCTCGGCGTACCGCTGGGAGTGCTCGCCCACCGCGTCGTGGTGCCCGTCACGGCGGATGCGGCGAACCTGAGCCTCGCGAAGGCGATGCTTCAGGTGTGGCAGCCCGGCGGCCTCGTGTTGCTGGCCGTCGCCGGTCTCGCGATCACCGTCCTCGGCGCGCTCCTGCCGGCCCGGTCGGCGGCGCGGCTGACGATCGCGGAGGTGCTGCACAACGAGTGACCGGGGCCGGTCAGCTCACCGCCGCCGCCGGGCGGATCAGGTCGCCTGGCGGCGGCGCCACGGCAGCCACGCCCACCAGGACCGGCGTACCGGTGCGACGGCGGGCGCCGGCCCGCCGGTGGGCGCCAGCGAGTCGGTGGACGTCCGGGATCCGGCGGAGGCGCGCTCCGCGCGCCAGCGGCGGACAACCTCGTCGGCGTTCACCGGCCGCACCACCACCCGGGGGCCCTCGGGGTTACGCAGCCAGGTCACGATCTGGGCGTTCAGCTGACCCACGAAGTCCCGCACGGACTGTTCGGTGGGCAGGTCGCGGACCTCGGCGGGAACCTGCTCGATGCGCCGGCGCAGTTGCAGCGGAGTGGGCAGCAGCAGGTCGCTGGGGAGCGCCTCGCGCTCCAGGAAGCTCTTGATCCACCACGATTCGTCGTAGGGCGCGCCGCGGCCGGGGATCGGCTTGCCCATGCCGGGCAGGTTGTCGAACTCGCCGCGTTGTGCGGCGCTCCGGATCTGCGACTCCACGGCCGCTTCCCACGCTTCGGTCACCCTGCGGCACCTCCCTGGCCACCGTAACGCGCCGCCTCCGGCCGGCGGTGCGCACCGCAACGGGTCAGCGCGCCCGGGCCGGCTGCCATTCCCGTCGCCGCCCGGCGGGGGGTGGTTTCCGTCGGGACGTCCGGTTCCGCAGCAGCAGGCCACGGCCTGGCAGGTGGCCCTGGGCCGGTATGGCCGCCCGGCCTACGGTCGGTGCGGGTGTCGGAGTGAACGGGGGGGTTCGTCATGGTGGGTGCGGGTGCGCTGCTGGGTATCGCGCTGGTGGCGTTGGGGCTGGTGCTCACGCCCGGCCCGAACATGGTCTACCTGGTCTCCCGCTCGGTGGCGCAGGGCCGCCGGGCCGGGATGGTCTCGCTGCTCGGGGTGGCCGCCGGGTTCGGCGTCTACCTGGCCGCGGCGGTCGCCGGCCTGGCCGCCGTCTTCGTCCTGGTGCCGACGCTGTACGCGGTGGTGAAGCTGGCCGGCGCCGGTTACCTGCTCTGGCTGGCCTGGCGGACGCTGCGCCCGGGTGGGCACTCCCCGTTCACGCCCGCGCCGCTGCCGCCGGACCGGGCGCGACGGCTGTTCACCATGGGTCTGGTCACCAACCTGCTGAACCCGAAGATCGCCATCCTCTACGTCTCGCTGCTGCCGCAGTTCGTCGATCCGGGTCGGGGGGACGTGGCGGCGCAGAGCCTGCTGCTCGGCCTGACCCAGATCGCCGTCGCGCTGAGCGTGAACGCGCTGATCGTGCTCAGCGCCGGCGCGCTGGCCGGATTCTTCGCCCGCCGGCCGGTCTGGCTGCGGGTGCAGCAGTGGGTGACCGGCACGGCGCTGGCCGCGCTGGCCGTCCGGATCGCCACCGACCGCTCCCGCGCCGCGATCGCCACACCCTGATCCGACGCTCACTGTCCCCGGTGGCGGCGGACCATCCCGGCGGCCAGCGGCGCGGCGTCCAGGTCGCCGGCGGCGAGCCGGGCGGTGAGGGTACGACGCACCAGCCGGTCGGCCAGCGCGGGCGCGTGCCGGCCGACGGCCATCTCCAGCCGCCCGCGCGTGGTGGTGGCCACGTCCCGGGGTGCCCGTCGGGCGGTGGCGGCGCGCAGGATCGCCGCGACGACGCCCTCGACGGGCTCCGGACGGGACACGCCCCGCAGGGACAGGCCAGCCTCGGCGGTGCTGTCGTGGATCGGTGAGGCCACCATGCTCGGGTAGACGACGCTCACCCCGACGTGGGTGCCCACCTCATGGCGCAGCGCGTCGGCGTAGGCGACCAGTGCCCGTTTGCTGACCCCGTACGCGGCGGCGAGCGGCAGCGGCAGCACCGCCATCCTGCTCGACACGAAGATCACCCGTCCGCGCGCGGCGAGCAGTGCGGGCAGCGCCGCGGCGGTGGTCCGCCAGGCCGCCAGCAGGTTGACCTCGAGCTGCCGGCGGACCACCTCGTCCGGCGGCAGCTCGGCCGGGGCGGGGCCACCGACTCCGGCGTTGTTGATCAGCAGGTCGAGGCCGCCGAGCCGGTCGACGGCGGCCTGCACCGCCGGCGGCACGGCGGCCGGGTCGGTCAGGTCGCAGCCGAGCACCGGCAGCTCGTCGTCGGGCCGCGCGTGCAGGTCGAGCCCCACCACCCGGGCGCCGGCGGCGGTCAGCGCGGCGCCGAGGTGACGGCCGAAGGTGCCGCTCGCCCCGGTCACCAGCACCCGGCGGCCGGTCAGCCCGCTCACCGTCCGGCCCCTCACTGCCCCGCTCCGACCGGCGTGCCCGCGCGGGGGCGGCGGCGGGCGCCGGCGGTCAGCTCCCGGGTCAGCTCGGCCAGGTAGGCGTCGAAGTCGACCCGCATCGCCGGGCGGCGCTGGCCCCAGCGGGCGGTCGCGGCCCGCAGCTCGGCCCGGCAGACGGCCCGCTGCCGGTCGGGGTCCGGTAGCGCGTACCGGCCGGCGAGCTGCGCCGCGATCAGCTTGGCCTGCGCCTCCACCAGCGGGAACGCCGACCCGGTGGACTGCATCAGCCCCACGAAGGTCAGGCCGGGAGCGTCGGGGTGAAACACGTGCCGGTACAGCGGCAGGGTGTCCGCGCCCCCGCTGAGCAACGCCGGGTCGAGGAACGGGATCTCCACCCGGTAGCCGGTGCACCAGATGACCAGATCGACGCTGTCGGCGCGGCCGTCGGTGAACTCGACCCGGTCGCCGTGCAGGGCGGCGACGCCGGGTCGGGCCTCGATGTCGCCATGGGTCAGCCGGGACAGCAGCCCGTCGGAGAGCGTCGGGTGGTCCTGCAGGAAGCCGTGGGTCGGCGCGGGCAGCCCGTAGCGGGCGGGACCGCCGACGGTGGTGCTGAGCATCGCCTGGCTGATGCGTTGGCGCAGTCGCCACGGCAGCCGGCGGGCCAGCGCCCCGTTGAGGGTGTCCGAGGGGCGGCCCAGCAGGTACTTCGGCACCACCCAGACGCCCCGGCGCAGCGACAGCAGGGTGCGGGTGGACGCGTAGGAGGCGTCCACCGCGATGTCCATCGCGGAGTTGCCGCCCCCGACGACCAGGACCCGCTTGCCGGCCAGCTGTTCCGGGCCCCGGTAGTCGTGGCTGTGCAGCTGCTCGGCGGTGCAGGTGCCGGGGTACGGCGGGTCAGGCAGCCGGGGCGCCCGGTTGTGGCCGTTGGCGACGACCACGGCCTCGACGGTGACCTCGACCGGCCCGTCCGGTCCGTTCGCTCGGACGGTCCAGGTGCCGGCGGGATCCTGGGTGACCTGCTCGACGGTGTGGCGCAGGCGGATGGTGTCCCGTAGCCCGAAACGGTCGGCGTAGTCGGCGAGGTAGCCGGCGATCCGTCGGTGGTCGGGGTAGTCGGGCCAGTCGGTGGGCATCGGGTGGTCGGCGAACTGGGTGCGGCCGCGGCTGGTGTTCAGGTGCAGCGTCCGGTACGCGGGCGAGTCCGGCGCCCCGTACACCCAGAGGCCGCCGACCTGGTCGGTGGCCTCGAAGCAGACCGTCGGCACGCCGGCGTCGAGCAGTGCCTTGACCGCGGCGAGCCCGGCCGCGCCGGCGCCGATCACCGCCGCCCTGGGTGGTACGCCCATCGCTGCCCCCACTTAATCCAACGTCTGATGGATAATTGTCGTGAGCAGCCGGCCCGTCAAGGGCCCGGCGGTCCGTACAGGCCGTGCAGGAGGCGGTGCACGAACACTCGGAACTCGCGCCGCTCCCGGGCGCCCGGCGCACCCGCGGCCAGCGCCACCACGTGCCCGTGCGCGGCCCAGACCAGGCTCCGTACGGTGATGTGCGGGGTCGGTTCGACCAGCGCGCCGGTCGCCGCCGCGGCGGTGAGCAGCTCCGCCACCAACCGGTACAGCGGCTCGGCGTAGCGCTGGTCGAGCTCGGCGTGCCGCTGCGGTTCCAGCCAGCGACGCAGCCACAGCGCGGTGGTCTCCGGGCGGTCCTCCAGGAAGTCGACGAACACGTCGACCAGGTCGTGCAGGGCGCGTCGCGCCGCGTCCGGCCCCGCGTCGAGAGCCGAGCGGGCCTGCGCGGCGGCCTCGGTCAGCACGTCCCGCTCGGCGGCGAAGACCCGGGCGAAGCAGGCGTCGTAGAGCGCGGTCTTCGTACCCGTGTGGTGGGCGACCGTGGCGACGTCGACGCCGGCGGCGGCGGCGACCTCCCGCAGCCCGACGGCGTCGAAGCCGCGCTCGGCGAACAGCGCGGTGGCCGCGGTGAGCACCACCTCGCGGGTCGGCCGGCTCTCGTCGCGGCGGGGCCGACCCGGACGGCGTCGGGGCATGGTCATGGCCGCCATTCTGCCCCTAGAATCCAGCAACCGTTGGATTGCGGAGAGGATGCGGCGATGACCGGGCTCGACCGGCGGCCCGCTGCCGCCACGGAAGCGATGCTGCCCCGAGGCCCGCTGGCCGGCTTCGCCGCCGGCTCGCTCGGCATGGGTGTCTGGGTGACCGTGCCCGGCCTGCTGCTGCTCTACTTCCTCACCGACGTGCTGGCCGTCGCGCCGTGGCTGGCCGGCCTCGCGCTGCTGCTGCCGAAGGTCGCCGACGTGCTGCTGCACCCGTGGGTCGGGCACCGCGCCGACGTCGAGCAGACCCGCAGGGGCGACCGGCGACGGCTGCTGCTGCTCGGCTGCGCCCTGCCGCTCGCGTTCGCCGCGCTTTTCGCGGTGCCGGGCGGGCTGACGGGCGCACCGGCCGCCGCGTGGGTGGCGGTGTTCTTCGTCGCCGGCAACCTGCTCTTCGCCACCTACCAGGTCCCCTACCTGGCCACCCCGGCCGATCTGCGGATCGGGTATCACGAACGCACCCGGCTGATGGCGTTCCGGATGGTCGTGCTGACCTTGGGCATCCTCGTCTCCGGGCTGCTGGCCCCGCTGCTCACCGGCGGCGACGACGCGACCCGCGCCGGCTACCAGCGGATGGGCGTGGTCCTGGCCGTGGGGATGCTGGCCGCCATGCTGGTGGGCGTCGCCGGCATCGCCCGGCTGCGCGGCTCGGCGGCGGCCACCGGTCCCGCCGGGCACGGCGGGTGGCGGGCGCTGCGCACCGCGCTGCGCGATGCGCAGTTCCGCTGGCTGGTCGCCGCCTACCTGGCCATGTCCACCACCACCCATCTGGTGCTGGCCGGGGTGCCCTACTACGCCGAGTACGAGCTGCGCGCACCCGGCCTGACCACGGTGCTGGTGGCGGCGTTCGTCGCGCCGGCGCTGCTGGTCACTCCGGCCTGGCTGGTGCTGGCCCAGCGCATCGGCAAGCAGCGGGCGCTGCTCGGCGCGCAGGGCGCGTTCGCGGTCGGCTCGCTGGTGCTGGCGGTGGGCCGACCGGCCGGCCTGCCGGTGCTGATCGGGGCGGTGGCGGTGCTCGGGGTGGCGTTCGCCGGCATGCAGCTGCTGCCGTTCTCGATGCTGCCCGACGTGATCCGCGCGGCCGGCACGACCGGCGCGGGCACCTACACCGGGGTGTGGACGGCCACCGAGGCCACCGGCGCGGCCCTGGGCCCGTACGCGTACGCCCTGTGCCTGACCGTCGGCGGGTTCGTGGCCTCGACGGCCGGTGACACGCCGGTCCAGCCGGACGCGGCGCTCGCGGCGGTCCGCTGGGGCTTCGGGCTACTGCCCGCGGTGGCGATGCTCGCGGCGTTGCTGCTGCAACGCCGCTACACCCTGGACGCGACCGCCCGCGCGGCCAGCTGACGGCGCGGCGACGCGGCCCGGCGTCCGGCACTAGACTTCGCGCTCGATGGACGCCCAGCCCGCCCCCGCCGAGACCCGTCCGTGTGCCCACTGTGGACGGCCGGTGCCGCAACGTGTCGGCGCGGGCCGGCCGTTCCGCTACTGCCGAGACAACGACGGCGCCTGCCAGCGCGCCTCCCGCAACAGCCGGATGCGCCACCGCAACGCCCCCGGCCTGCCGGGTCAGGTGGCCCGCACGTGGGAGGCGGTGGACCGCCTC
The DNA here is from genome assembly GCF_042872965.1 of Micromonospora sp. NPDC005087. Taxonomy (NCBI): domain Bacteria; kingdom Bacillati; phylum Actinomycetota; class Actinomycetes; order Micromonosporales; family Micromonosporaceae; genus Micromonospora; species Micromonospora sp. NPDC005087. Next base: position 913,654 of record NZ_JBIALB010000001.1, read on the forward strand.
GACCAGGTCGTCGAGACGTTGACCGAGGCGCTGCACGCCGAGCTGTCCCCGGTGGGTGTGCAGCGGCAGCTCGCCCAGGCCCGCGCCGAGGCCGCCACCGAGATCGCGGCCGCGCAGACCGAACGCGACGAGGCCCGCGGTGACGCCGAGGACGCGGTGGCCGACGCGGCGCGCTCCCGCGAGCAGGCCCGCGAGGCGGTGGCCGCCGCCGAGGGGGCCCGCCAGCGCGCCGAGCGGGCCGCTCAGCAGGCCACCGCGGCCGACGAGCGCGCCCAGCGCGCCGAGGCGGCCCGCGACGAGGCCCGGCACGACGCCAGCGCCGCCGAGGCCCTGCGGGCCCAGGCCGAGCGGGACCGCGATCAGGCCCGCCACGAACTGCGCGACCTGCGCGCTGACCGCGACACCGAGCGGCAGCGGGTGGCCGACCTGACCGTCGAGCGCGACGCGCTGCGCGCGGACGCCGAACGGGCCACCCGGGCCGCCGCCGAGGCGACCGAGCGGGCCGGGCGGTGGCAGGCCGAGGTGCAGGACGTACGGCGCCAGATCGACCAGGCCCGCGCGGACGCCGCCCGCACCCGCACGGAGGCCGCCGACGCGGCCCGCGCCCGGGAGCAGGCCGACCGGGCCCGCGACCGCGCGCAGGCCGACGCGCGCGGGGCCGACAACGCCCGGCAGGAGGCCGCCGAGCTGGCCGCGCGGCTACGCGCGGAGCTGACCGCCACCGCCGCCCAGCGCGACACGCTCGCCGCCGAACTGGCCGCCGCCCGGCAGGCCGCGGCCACCGCCGAGGGCCGGCTCACCGCCCTGACGGTACGGCTGGAGGCCGCCGAGACCGACCGTGACCTGGCCCAGCGGCGGGTGGCGCAGCTCGGCGACCAGGTCAGCGACCTGGCCCTGGCGTTGGCGCGGCTCGGCGCCGCCACGCCCGACGACGGCACCCGCTGACGCGGCGGTCAGTGGATGCCGGCCATCAGGGCGCGGATCTGCCGGGCGAACATCACCGCGGCCAGGCCGAACGCCACCGACGCCAGACCGAAGGTGAGGAAGTAGGTCGACTCGGACCAGGTGTCGGCGAGCCGCGCCACCTGCCCACCGATCGCGTCGCCGACGGCGGTGGCGAGGAACCACAGCCCCAGCATCTGGCTGGCGTACTTCACCGGCGCCAGCTTGGTGGTGGCGGACAGGCCGACCGGGCTCAGCGACAGCTCACCGGCGACCTGGATGGCGAAGACCGCCACCAGCCACCACGGGGACACCAGGTCACCGCCGACGGCGGCCTGCGCGGCGGCGGCCATCAGCACGAACGACAGGCCGTTGAGCACCAGGCCGACGGCGAACTTCACCGGCGTGGACACCCGGTTGCCCACCCGCAGCCAGAGCAGCGCGAACAGCGGTGCGCCGATGATGACCAGGATGGGGTTGACCGACTGGAGCCAGGACGCCGGGAACGTGAAGCCGGCCACGTCCCGGTCGGTGCGCTCGGCGGCGAAGAGGTTCAGCACCGACCCGGCCTGGTCGTAGATCAGCCAGAACGCGGCGGCGAACACGAACAGCCACAGGTACGCCTTCATCCGGCTGCGTTCGGTCGCGCTGAGTTCCCGGTCGGTCATGATCCGGGTGAAGTAGCCGATGGTGACCAGCACGGTGACGGCGGTGAGCGCGTTCACGACCGTGTTGACGGTGAACAGCCCGGCCAGCGCGAGTACTGCGACGAGCACGAGGAGCACCGCGACCAGCACGCCGGCGCGGGTGAGCGCCCGGCGGCGGTCGGCGCCGAGCAGCGGGTCGGCGGGGCGGTCACCGGCGTCGCCCAGGTTGCGCCGGCCCAGCACGTACTGGATCACGCCGAAGGTCATCCCGATCGCGGCGACGGCGAATCCCAGATGCCAGTTGATCTTCTCGCCGAGCAGGCCGGTGATCAGTGGGGCGATGAACGCGCCCAGGTTGATGCCCATGTAGAAGATCGAGAAGCCGGCGTCGCGGCGCGGCGAATCCCGGTCGTACAGGGCGCCGACCATGGTGGAGATGTTGGGTTTCAGCAGGCCGGTGCCCAGGACGATGAGGGTCATCCCGGCGAAGACGCTCCACCGCGTGGGCACCGCCATCACGTAGTGCCCGGCGGCGATCACCACCCCGCCCCACAGCACGCTGCGCCGGGCCCCGATCAGGCGGTCCGCCACCCAGCCGCCGGGCAGCGCCATCAGGTACACCATCGCGTTGTACGTGCCGTAGACGGCGTTGGCGCCGGACTCGCTCAGGCCCAGCCCGTCGTCGGCGGCCTCGGCCGTGAGGTACAGCACGAGGATCGCCCGCATGCCGTAGAAGCTGAACCGCTCCCACATCTCGGTGAGGAAGAGGGTGGCCAGTGCCCGGGGATGACCGAAGAACGTCCGCCCGGTGGGGGCGCGACGCTCGACCGGGACGTCATGGGCCATCGCAACCTCCGCAGCACTCGGGCGGTTAACATCCCCGGTGGCGGCCGAAACACTCCACCGTTCCGACCCGGCCGGGGATCACCTGGCCGGGTGACCGTCCCGGCCGGCTACCCTTGGTCCCGGCCCACCCGTGGACGCCTCACGCCCTCGGGCGGGAATGGCTCGACGGGAACCCACCGTTACACCCAGAAGACCAGCACCACGAACGAGGGGAAGTCGATCATGGGCGAGCGTATGCTGCGCGGAAGCCGCCTGGGCGCGGTCAGCTATGAATCCGACCGCAACACGGAGCTCGCGCCGCGCCAGACCCGCGAGTACCTCTGCGCCAAGGGCCACCAGTTCGAGGTGCCGTTCGCCGTCGACGCCGAGGTCCCGACGACCTGGGAGTGCAAGTTCGACGGCAGCGTCGCTCGACTCGTCGACGGCACCGAGCCGGAGCAGAAGAAGGCCAAGCCGCCGCGTACCCACTGGGACATGCTGCTGGAGCGGCGCTCGATCGCCGAGCTCGAGGACATCCTCGCCGAACGGCTCCAGGAGGTTCGGACCCGCCGCGGCCGCGCCTGAGCCGCAACCCGCACGACACGGCGCCCCCGGGAAAATCCCGAGGGCGCCGTCGTGTTGTCGTGCGCGGTCAGTTGCGGCCGGGCTCGATGATCTCGCCCTCGATGGCCCGGCCGCCGTCGACCACCACCGGCTGCTCCGTCTGCGGACGCGGTGTCGGTTGCGGCGCACCTTGGCGCACGCGCACCGTACGCGGCCCGAACAGGTCACCGGCGACCATCGACGACACCCGCCGCTCGGCGGTGCGTTGCACCCCGGATCGGGCCAGTCGCCGCACCGGCGGCACGAGCAGCAGCAACCCCACCAGCCCGCTGACCAGACCGGGCACCGCCAGCAGCAGCGCACCGCCCAACCCGACGAGCCCGTCGGTCACCTGCCGCCCCGGCGGCTGCCCGGACGAGGCGGCGGAGCGGAAGCCACGCCAGGCGCGCATCCCCTCGCGGCGCAGCAGCGCCAGCCCGAGCAGCGAGGCCGCGAACACCAGCAGCACCGCCGCACCGAACCCGAGCGCCCGCCCCACCAGGACGAACACCGCAAGCTCCACCACCACCGCCAGCAACAGGGCCAACGGTACGAACCTCAGTCCTCGGCGCATCTCACCTCATCGCCATCCCGCGACACCGGAAACGTGTCCCGCCCATCCAGCATGACACGGCCGCGCTCACGGCCACCGCACCTGACCGGTGGGGGTGCCGTGCAGGCCCCGACGCACCGCCTGCCGGCGGTCCTGCACCCCCCACGTGGTGATCCGCCACAGCGCCTCGGCAACGATCCGCGGGCTCATCTTGCTGTCCCCGCGCTCCCGTTCGGCGAAGGTGATCGGCACCTCCACGATCCGCACCCCGGCCTGGTGCGCGAGCCGGGACAGCTCCACCTGGAACGAGTAGCCCTGTGAGCACACCGACTCCAGGTCGATGGCGTCCAGCGCGCTGACCCGGTACACCCGGTAGCCGCCGGTCGCGTCGGAGACCGGCATGCCCAGCGCGAGGCGCGCGTACAGGTTGCCGAAGCGCGACAGCAGCAGCCGCCGCAGCGGCCAGTTCACCACCCGCGCGCCGTTGGTCCACCGCGACCCGATCACCACGTCCGCGTCGAGGGCGGCCCGCAGCAGCGCCGGCAGGTCCTCCGGGGCGTGCGAGCCGTCGGCGTCCATCTCGACCACCGCCTGGTAGCCGCGCTCGCGCGCCCAGTCGAACCCGGCCAGGTACGCCGCCCCGAGGCCCTGCTTGCCCTCGCGGTGCAGGACCTGCACGTGCGCGTCGGAGTCGGCGAGGGCGTCGGCGATGGCGCCGGTGCCGTCGGGGCTGTTGTCGTCGGCGATCAGGATCTGCACCGCCGGGGCGGCCCGGCGGACCCGGGCCACGATCGCGGCGATGTTGTCGGCCTCGTTGTAGGTGGGGATCACCACCAGCACCCGGCCCACGCCGGGTACCTCGTCGGGACGTCGGATGGTGTCGGTCGCCTGGATCACGGTGCCTCCGCTCCCGCCGGCGTACCGGCTGTTGCTATCCGGCCAGGACCCGTTGCCGTCGGCGCAGCACCGCCGCGCCGAGCAGGGCGGCCGCGGCCAGCCCGGCGAGCGCCAACTCCGGCCACCAGCCGAGCCGGGTGGCGAGGGTGCGCCCGTCGTCGAGCCGCATCTCCCGCACCACGACCTCCCGGGTGTTGAACCCGGTGGCGTTGCTTACCCGCCCATCGGGGGAGACGAACCCGGACACCCCGACCGTGGAGGCCATCAACGCCGGACGGCCGTGCTCCACCGCCCGCAGGCGCACCATGGCCAGCTGCTGGCGGGCCTCGGCCACGTCGAAGGTGGCGTTGTTGGTCTGCACCACCAGCAGTTGCGCGCCGCCGGTGACGGTGTCGCGGACCACCTCGTCGTAGGCGACCTCGAAGCAGATCACGTCGCCGAGCACCGCCGGGCCGGCGCGTACCACGCCCGGGGTGCTGCCGGGAACGAAGTCGTTGCGGATCAGGTCGACCTGCTTGCTGACCATCCGGGCGACGTCGCGCAGCGGCACGTACTCGGCGAACGGCACGGGGTGCCGCTTGGTGTAGAGCTGGCTCAGGTCCGCGCCGGTGTCGGGCCGCCACAGGATGCCCGCGTTGCGGACCTCGCCGGGGCCGGGGCCGAGCAGCACCGCGCCGACCAGGATGGGCGCGCGGATCGTGTCGGCGGCCTGGGCGATGCGGGCCCCGGCGGTGGGGTTGCGCAGCGGGTCGATGTCGCTGGAGTTCTCCGGCCACACCACCAGGTCGGGTTGGCGCTGCGTGCCGGCGGCGACCCGCGCGGCCAGCTCCAGGGTGGCGTCGACGTGGTTGTTCAGCACCGCCTGCCGCTGGGCGTTGAAGTCCAACCCCAGGCGTGGCACGTTGCCCTGAACGATCGCCACGGTCACCGGGGCACCCGATCCGGCGGACGCGACCGGCACCAGCAGACCCGCCGCGCCCAGCGCCACGGCGGCGGCGGCCGGTACGGCCACCGGCTGCCAGCGCCGCGCGGGCGTGCCGCCCGGGGCTGTCTCCCGGAGCGCGGTGAAGCCCCGCCACGCGGCGGTGACGAGCAGCCCACCGATGAGGGCCACCGCGAAGGTGACCAGTGGCGCGCCGCCCAGCGCGGCCAGGCGCAGCAGCGGCGAGGAGTCCTGGCTGAACGCGAGGCGCCCCCACGGGAACCCCCCGAACGGGGTGCGGTCGCGCAGCGCCTCCTGCCCCACCCAGAGCAGCCCGGTCAGCGCCGGCCACGCCCACCGGCTGCGGTCGGCCAGCGGCGACACCCAGGCGGTGGCGGCGCCGAGCAGCGCCAGGTAGCCGGCCTGCAACAGCGACAGCAGCACCCACGGCAGGTAGCCGGTGTGCAGGTTCGTCCAGGCCAGCAGCGGCGCGAACAGGGCCACCCCGGTGAGGAAGCCCAGGCCGGCGCCGGCGCGCAACCGGCGCCGGTGCGCCGCGGCGGCCAGCAACGCCACCCCGACGGGCGCGAGCGGCCACAGCCCGTACGGGGGGAACGCGACCAGCAGGGCCAGCCCGGCGGCCACGGCCATCGGCGCGGCGGCCTTCAGCGGCAGCGGGCGGCCGACGACGACCGGCGGGGGCGGCGCCGCCGGGGCGCGCGTCTCGTCCCGGTCCAGGGTCGTCACCGCGGTTCCTCGATCACGGGGCGAAGGCTACCTGGCCGGCGGGTGTGTCGGCCGCATCGGGCCGCCGGGGACGGACCACCCAACGGACATGAAATCGGGGCGCGGCTCGCGCCGCGCCCCGATGCTCCCAGGCCCTCCCCGGCCGGTGCGGCGAGGACGAGGCACGCCGACCTTCGGACCGACCGGACGCGGACTGGCTGCCCCCGCCGGGCCGTTGTCTACTGGCCGTGCACCTCACCCTGCCCGTACACCGGTAACCGCGACCGGTTCGCGCCGCCCCGCCGACCCCCGCCCGCTGGACCTGGCCGCCGCGACGATGACGCTGAAACTGTCGCTCGGCCAGCGGACGAAGGGACGAAGCGAACAACAGCCGCTTCCCGTGGTAGGACTCAAAGACGGTACGTGTTGCACCCCGCCCCCTGTCAACCCACCCCCGGCCTGTCGTGTGTTGCACCACGGCGTGTCGGGTCGGCGTGTCTCAATGCGTGGTCAGATGGTGGCGCAGCAGCGCCCCCGAGGCTGCCCGGTGCTCCTCGGCGAGGAGCCCACCGGCGGCCAGCACGTAGTCGGTGTCCACCACCGGCCGGGCGGCGCGCGGCAGCGCCCATCCCCCGGCGTGGTCGCCGAGCACGGCCGCCAGCACCTGCCCCGCCGTGTGCGCCGGCGCGTGCCGCAGCACCCCGCCGGAGCCCACCATCAGCCGAACGTCGCGCAGGTCCCGGCCGGCGCGTTCGCCGGTGGAGGCGCCGCGGGCGTGCCGGCGCAGCGCCACCGTCGCCGCGAGGGTGGCGATCCGGGCGTCCACGGCCCGCTCGGCGTCGTCGGCGGCCAGGAACGCCGGGTCGGCGGCGCGCAGCGCCGCGGCCGCCGTCAGGTCGTCCTGTTCACCCGGGGCCAGGAGCCGCTCGTCGGCGGCGGCGCGGACGACCCCGGGGGCGCTCCACCGCATGCCCAGGTCCCCCTCCACGGTGCGGGCCCGCCACAGGCTGCCGGCGACCTCCCGGCCCGGCCCGGTGGCCCGCTCGTCGGGGGTGAGCACCGAGTACACGTCGGTGGTGGCCCCGCCTACGTCGACCACGGCGAGGTCCCCGCCGATGGTGTCGGCGAGCACCTCCACGCCGGTGAGGACCGCGTCGGGGGTGGCCGCGCGCACCAGCCGGGCGAACCGGGTGCCCCGCGACAGCCGCTTGCCGCCGATGACGTGGCGCAGGAACACCGCGCGGATCGCCGCCCGCGCCGACGCGGGGGCGAGCACCCCGATGCGGGGCAGCACGTTCTGCGCCGCCGTCACCGGCACCCCGGCGGACTCCAGCAGCCCGGTCAGGTCCGCGCGTACGTCGCCGTTGCCGGCGAGCACCACCGGCACCCGCCAGCGGGCCCGGGCCAGCCGGGTGGCGTTGTGGGTGATCGTGTCGGTGTCGCCGCCGTCGGTGCCGCCGACCAGCAGCACCACGTCCGGGCGGGCGGCCCGCAGCGCCGCCAGGTCCGCCGCGCCGAGCCGCCCGGCCGCCACGTGCACCACGTGCGCGCCGGCGGACAACCCGACCCGCCGGCCCGCCTGCGCGGTGACCAGCGGCTCGTAGCCGATCACGGCCAGCCGAAGTCCACCGCCCGCCGACGAGCAGACGTACCACGGGACGTTTCGCGCGCCAAGCCCGGCGGTGGCCGCCGCGACCGCGGCGTCCAGGCCGTGCAGCACGTCGCTGCCCACCGTGGTGGGCGCCGCCGCCGCGCCCACCAGCACCCCGGCGGCCAGGTCCACCACGGCCGCCTTGGTGTACGTGGAGCCGACGTCCGCGCAGACCGCCAGGGTCACGGCGCGGCGGGAACGACCACGGTGCCGGTCGCGGTGACCGCCACGATCGGCGGGTCGAGGACCTCGGCGGCGGACTCGGAGCGGTCCGGTCGGCCCCGGCACACCACCGCGCAGCTCAGCTCCAGGGTGCGGCTGCGGCTGCCCACCCTGAACACCTGCGCCCTCACCTCGACGACGTCACCGGCGCGGATCGGCGCGAGGAACCGCACGTCGGCGTACCCGGCGAACAGGCCCTCGTCGCCGTCGGTCTGGATGCACACCTCCGTGGCGACGTCGCCGAACAGTCCGAGGGCGTACGCCCCGTCGACGAGGTTGCCGGCGTAGTGGGCGTGCGAGTACGGCACGTACCGCCGGTGCGTCACCGTCAACCCGAGCCTGGAGTCCGTCATGCCGTCGCCTTCCGCTGGGTGATCAGGGCGTGCACGAGGTAGCTGGCCACCTCGCCGGGCGTGGTGCCCCGACCGAAGATCCGGTCCACGCCCAACTCGTCGGTCATCGTCTCGTCGAACCGGGGGCCGCCGACGATCAGCAGCGGCCGCCGCCCGGCGGGCATCGCCTCACGGAACGCCGCGGACATCTCCCGGGTGTTGTGCAGGTGCGCGTCGCGTTGGGTGACGACCTGCGACACGAGCACCGCGTCGGCCTTCTCCGCCCGGGCGGCCTCCACCAGCTCGGGCACGCTGACCTGCGCGCCCAGGTTGGTGACCTTGAGCTCCCGGTAGTACTCCAGGCCCTTCTCCCCCGCGATGCCCTTGACGTTGAGGATCGCGTCGATGCCCACGGTGTGCGCGTCGGTGCCGATGCACGCGCCGACCACGGACAGCTTGCGCCGCAGCCGCTGCTTGACCACCGTGTTGACCTCCTTGGCCGACAGCAGCGCGAAGTCCCGCTCCACCACCTGCACCGCGTCCAGGTCGACCAGGTGGTTCACCCGCCCGTAGACGACGAAGAAGGTGAACCCGTCGCCCATCGGCTTGGCGTGCACCACCATCGCCGGGTCGATGCCCATCCGGTTGGCCAGCTGCACCGCCGCGCCCTCGGCCCGCTTGTCATGTGACACCGGCAGGGTGAACGACACCTGCACCATCCCGTCGCCGGTGGTGTCCCCGTACGGCCGCACGATCTGCTTGCTCACGCCGCCGCCTCCAGGATGTCGGTGGCCGGGTTGCAGTAGTCGGCCTCGTGCGCGGCGACCCCGGCGAGGCCCTTGCCGCGGTCCGCGGGCCGCTTCATGATCCCGAACGTGCCCTCGGCGATCGCGGTCAGCAGCGTCTGCTCCCCGATGCGCTCCAGCAGGTCCAGCGCCTCACCGAGGACCTGGTTGGCGCGCCGCCGGATGAACCCGCCCGGCGCGGGCACGAAGTCCTCGTGCAGTCCACCGGCCGCGCCCAGCACGTACCGCACGTTCTGCAGGGCGATGTCCCGGTCGGACAGCCACGGCGTCACCACGGCCTCGGTCATCATCCCCACCAGCAGGATGCCCTGACCGGTCAGGGCGCCCGCCAGGTTGAAGAACCCGTCGAGCAGGTTGCCCCGGAACACGTCGCCGGTCATGTGCTTGGTCGGCGGCATCCACTTGAGCGGGGCGTCCGGGAACAGCTCGCGGGCCAGCAGCGCGTGCGCCAGCTCCAACCGGAACGACTCCGGCACCTCCGGGTTGATCTCGAACGCGTGGCCGAGGCCCAGCTGCCAGTCCGCCAGCCCCGCCTCGTGGGCGAAGAACTCGTTGAGCAGCTGCGACACGGTCACCGTGTGCGCCTCGTCGACGGCGTCGGCGGTGGTCAGGTAGTTGTCCTCACCGGTGTTGATGATGATGCCGGCGCGGGCGTGGACCTGCCGGGAGAACCGCTGGTCGACGAAGGTGCGGATCGGGTTGATGTCGCGGAACAGGATTCCGTACATCGAGTCGTTCAGCATCATGTCGAGGCGTTCCAACCCGGCGAGGGTCGCCATCTCTGGCATGCACAGCCCGGACGCGTAGTTGGTCAGCCGCACGTAGCGGCCCAACTCCTTCGACGACTCGTCCAGCGCCGCGCGCATCAGCCGGAAGTTCTCCTGCGTGGCGTACGTGCCGGCGAAACCCTCCCGGGTCGCGCCCTCGGGCACGTAGTCCAGCAGCGACTGCCCGGTGGAGCGGATCACCGCGATGACGTCCGCGCCCGCCCGGGCCGCGGCCTGCGCCTGCGGGATGTCCTCGTAGATGTCCCCGGTCGCCACGATCAGGTAGATCCACGGCCGCTGCGCCGGGTCCCCGTGCCGCTTGACGAGACGGTCGCGTTCGGCGCGCCGCCGGTCGATACGGCGGATGCCCGCGCCGACGGCCCTGCGCGCCGCCGACCGGGCGGCCGTGGCGGCCCGTCCGGTGGGCACGGTGAAGCGCACCGAACCGGCGGCGGCCTTCTGCGCCAGCAGCGTCACGTCCGTGACGCCCTCGCGGGCGAGGGCGTCGAACACAGGCACGGCCACGCCGTGGCCCAGCCCCACGTCCGCGACGACGGCGTCGACGAGCCGGTTCACCCATGGAATGCCGTCCGGGTCGGCGCCGGTCACCCCGGCCAGGCGCAGCACCGCCCGCTCCACGGACACGGTGGTGTGGCTGCGCGCCAGGTCCACCACCGGCTGCCCGGCCCGGCGCGCCAACTCCCGCGCCCTGGCCACCAACGCCGGATCTAGATCAAGCTTCCCGGTCACGACGACCCTTCCTGATAGATGACCTCACCGCGCAGCACCAGGCTTCGGCACACCGGCAGCGGCGTCGGGTCGTCCGGACCCCGCAGCTCCGGGTCCTCGGCCAGCAGCACCGGCAGGCCCCGCTGCGCGCCGGCCGGCGTCGACCACACCGCGAACGTCGCCGGCGCGCCCAGCGCGAGGACCCCCTCGACGTCCAGGTGCACCGCCCGCCACCCGCCGCGGGTGTGCGCGGCGAACGCCGCCCGCACGCTCATCCGCTGCGCCGGGTTGTGGTGCGCCGCCGCCGCCCGCACCGACCCCCACGGGTCCAGCGGCGTCACCGGCGAATCCGACCCGAACGCCAGCGCCACCCCCACCCCGTGCATCGCGCCCATCGGGTTGGACTCCAACGACCGGTCCAGACCCAGCCGCGACTCGTACATCCGGCCCGCGCCACCCCAAAGCCGGTCGAACGCCGGCTGCATGCTCGCCACGACCCCGTACTCCACGAAACCGGCGATCATCCGCTTGTTCATGATCTCGGCGTGCTCGATGCGGTGCCGGGCGGCGCGCAGCCGCTCCACGCCCAGCGTCCGCGCCGCCGCCGCGAAGCCCTCCAGCACCGTGCCGATCGCCGCGTCACCGATCGCGTGGAACCCGCCCTGCATGCCGTGCGCCGCGCAGTCCAGCAGGTGGTCGCGCACCTGCTCGGCCGACAGGTACCCGTGCCCGCAGCCGTCGCCGTCGCCGTACGGCTGCGACACGTGCGCCGTACGCGAACCCAACGCCCCGTCGGCGAACAGGTCCCCGCCGGCGCCCACCGCGCCCAGCTCCCGGGCCCGCGCCGCGCCACCCAGCTCACCCCAGTACCCGTACACCTCCGGTAGCCCCGCGCCGGAGATGCCCAGCAGGCCGGTGAAGTCCTCCTCGTCGGAGATGTCCGGTCCGCCGCACTCGTGCACCGCGGCGATGCCCAGCGACGCCGCGTGCGCGAGCGCCACCCGCTGCGCGGCGACCCGCTGCGCCCGACTGACCGATCCCTGCGCGGCCGCCCGCACCACGTGATGCGCGTCACGACGCAACCACCCCGACGCGTCGTACCCGGCCTCGGCCGCCGCCTGCGGGCACGCCGCCAGCAGCGCCGTCGACACCAGCGCCGAGTGGATGGACGCCTGCGACAGGTACACCCGCCGGCCGCCCGCCGCCCGGTGCAGCGCCGCCGCGTCCGGCAGCGTCGGGTCCGGCCAGCCCGACTCGTCCCAGCCGTGCCCCAGCACCACCGCGTCCGCCGGCTGGCCGGCCGCGAACGCGGCCACCGCGTCCAGCAGTTCAGCCGCCGAGCGCACCCCGGACAACTCCAGCCCGGACAGCGTCAACCCGGTGTCCGTGGCGTGCACGTGCGCGTCGACGAACGCCGGCGTCACCAGCGCGCCGTCGAGGTCCACCACCCGGTCGGCGGGCGGCGCGTCACGGTCGGTCCCCAGCCAGGCGATCCGCCCACCGGAGACCAGCAGCGCGGTCGCGCTCGGGTCGGCGGGACAGTGCAGCACGCCGCCGCGGTACAGGGTCGAGGGGTTCGTCATGACCTCAGTCTGCCGCGACCCGCGCCGCGAACAGCCGACGCACCCCCGGCTCGGCGCGCAGCAGCCCCAACGCCAGTTCCGCGTGCCCCGGCACGTACCCGTTGCCCACCAGCATCGTCACGTCCGCGGCCAGCCCCTCGGCGCCCAGCGCCGCGGCGGAGAAGCTCGTCGCCATCGAGAAGAAGATCACCGTGCCGCCGTCGGCGGTGGCCAGCACCGCCCCGTGCTCGCAGCCCGGCACGTCCACGCAGACCACGGTGACGTCCGCCGGGCTGCCCAGCGCGGTGGTCACCGCGGTGGACAGCGCCACCGGGTCCCGGGCGTCGGCCATCGCCACCACCGAGGCCAGGCCGGCGGCCGTCAGCGCGTCGCGCTCCGCCGCCACCGGCACCACCCCGACGGTACGCGCGGCGCCCGCCCGCCGCGCCGCGGCCAGCGACAGCGACCCGCTCTTGCCCGCGCCGCCGATCACCGCGACGCGCACCGGCGTCGGGTCGCCCGCACGGTGCCGGTCCTCGACGTAGCGCGACACCACCCGCGCGGTCAGCGCGGGCGCCCCGCACACGTCCAGCACCGCCAGGGACAGCTGCGGGTCCTCGTCGTCCGGCAGCACCGCGGCGATGGAGCGGGCGAACAGGATCGCCCAGCCGTCGCAGGGCACCTGCTCGCTGCGCCCGTCCCAGCGGGCCAGCCCGTCGGTCACCACCAGCGGGGTCAGGGTCAGCGACACCAGGGTGGCGACCCGCTCGCCCGGCTTGAGGCCCAGCGGGGAGCGCCGGCCGGCCTCCTCGACCGTGCCGATCAGCATCCCGCCGGACCCGGTCACCGGGTTCTGCATCTTCCCCCGGGTGGAAATGATCTCCAGGACCTCGGCGCGGACCGCGTCGCCGTTCCCGCCGTGCTTCTCCGACAGCTGCCGGAAGCTCGCCGCGTCCAGGTTGAGCCGCTGCACCCGGATCCGCACCTCGTTCGGGGCGATCGCGGTGGACGCGTCCAACCGCCAGGCCGCCTGCGGCAGCACCCCCGCCGGTTCCACGACGCGGTGCAGTCCCACCGGTGACGTCACGCCGACCTCCCCCTGTCCATCCGCCCGAAGCCCCGGTCGGGGGATCGCGTAACGGGAAAACTTACGGCAGACTAGTTTCTGTACCGGATATTTTCCAGTAGCCTTCGGGTTTCGTTGATCAGCCGCAGCACTGAGGAGGGGCCGTGACCCAGACGCAACCGGTTGAGACCATCGCTCAACCCCGTCACGCCCCGGTCGCCGTACCGACCGCCGGGCAGCCGTACGAATACCGCCGCCAGCCCCTGGTCGAGCCCGACTGGACCCGCTTCCCCGGCTGGCGCCACGTCACCCGAGACCAGTGGGAATCCGCCCAGTGGCAGCGCGTCAACTGCGTCAAGAACATCAAGCAGCTGCGGACCGTCTTCGGCGACCTCATCGACGAGAGCTTCTACGCCGACCTCGAGGCCGACCAGAAGGCCCTGGCCACCATGTCGATGCTGGTGCCGCCCCAGATGATCAACACGATGGTGCCGTTCGCGCCCCTCACCACCGAGGCGCTGCTCGCCGACCCCATCCGCCGCTACATGATCCCGGTCGCCTCCGACCGACGCACCGACTGGCCGTCGCACCCGTACGCCAGCCGCGACTCGCTGCACGAGCACGACATGTGGGTCGCCGAGGGGCTCACCCATCGCTACCCCACCAAGGTCCTCGCCGAGCTGCTGTCCACCTGCCCCCAGTACTGCGGGCACTGCACCCGGATGGACCTCGTCGGCAACTCCACCCCCGCCGTCGACAAGCTCAAACTCACCCTCAAGCCCGTCGAGCGCTACGACGCCCACATCAGCTACCTCAAGGCGCACCCCGGCGTCCGCGACGTCGTCGTCTCCGGTGGTGACGTGGCCAACGTGCCGTGGCGCAACCTCGAGTCGTACCTGATGCGCCTGCTGGAGCTGGAGACGGTCCGCGACATCCGGCTCGCCACCAAGGCCCTCATGGGCCTGCCCCAGCACTGGCTGCAGCCCGACGTCGTCGAGGGCCTCGAGCGCGTCGCGCGCACCGCCGCCCGCCGGGGCGTGAACCTCGCCATCCACACCCACGTCAACCACGCCCAGTCGCTCACCCCGCTGGTCGCCAAGGCCGCCCAGACCGCCCTCGACGTCGGCGTCCGCGACGTGCGCAACCAGGGCGTGCTCATGCGCGGGGTGAACGCCACCACCCCCGACCTGCTGGACCTCTGCTTCGCCCTGCAGGGAGAGGCGGGCATTTTGCCGTACTACTTCTACATGTGCGACATGATCCCCAACGCCGAACACTGGCGGGTGCCGGTCTGGCACGCCCAGCAGCTCCAGCACGACATCATGGGCTACCTGCCCGGCTACGCCACCCCGCGGATCGTCTGCGACGTCCCCTTCGTCGGCAAGCGGTGGGTGCACATGCTCACCGACTACGACCGTGACCGCGGCATCTCCTACTGGACCAAGAACTACCGCACCTCCATCGAGTCGGCCGACCTGGAGGCGCTCAACAAGCGCTACGCCTACTACGACCCGATCGACACCCTGCCCGAGGGCGGGCAGCAGTGGTGGACCGACCACCGCGACGACTGACCCACCACCCACGACACCCCCGGCGGATCCCCTTGCCGGGGGTGTCGCCCATTGCGGCGTCCCTCACCGGCACCTCGACCGCCAGGGCAGGGCGTCGGTCGGTCGGTCCCGCAGGAGCGTTATGACTCCCAGGTATAGATATGACTCTGCGGTATAACGCTCACCGACCTCATGCCGGCCCCTCGGCCGACACTCAGGCGCTGGCCAACACCTCAGACAACGGCGCCGGCACCAGCCCCCGCTCGCGCAACCCGGCCAGGATGTGCGGCAACGCCTCATCGGTCATCGCGGCGTTCGCCTCGGTCACATGCATGATCACCACAGACCCGGGGCGGACGTTGTCCAACACCGCCCGCACCAGCGGCTCCCACGCGGTGGCGAAGGGATCGCCGCTCACCACGTCCCCGTCGACCACCGTCACGCCGAGTGGCGCGAGCGCGGCCAGCGCCGCCGCGTCGTGACACAGCCCTGGAAAACGGAAGTACCGGGTCTGCCGGCCCCCGTACGGCTCGATCACCCGGAAGGTCTTCGCCACGTCGTCGGTCATCCCGCTCGCCCGCACCCGGGGCAGGTCGTAACAGTCCCCGGTGAACGCCGCATGCCCGTACGTGTGGTTGGCCAACTCGAAGCGCGGGTTGCCGGCGAGCCGCCGAGTCACCTGCGGATACCGCTCGACCCACTTGCCGGTCAGGAAGAAGGTCGCCGGAATCCGCTCCCGCTCCAACAGGTCCAGGACGCGCAGGTTCGCGTAGGACCTGACCTTGCCGGTGCGCAGGTTCTGCAGCATCCCGTCGGTCATGTCCGCGTCGAAGGTCAACGCCACCCGGTTACCGGTACGCGGTCCGTGATCCACCACCGGTGGTCGGGTCCCCACCCGCGTCGCCCCGGGAACGGTGGCTGCCGGCCCGCTCGGCGTCGGAGTGGCGCCACCCGACCCGCTCGGCGTGGGAGCGGGAGTGGCCTCACCCGACGGCTCCGTGGCAGCGGTGGGACCGGCTGACGTGGCTGGTCCGGCTGGCGCGGCGACGGCCGTCGACCTGGGCGGCGCCGGTGTCGTGGAGAGCACGATGGCGGACGCGGCGACGCCGATCGCGGCCGCCGCGACCAGCACACCGAGCAGCGAACGCGGCCGTGGTCGGATCACGCCGGCAATCATTCCAGACGCGAGGGCGGCTCACTGTCCCCTGGTGATGCCGTCCAGGATGGTGATCAGGTTGTCCTGGAAGGTTTCCTCGGCGTTGAGGTGGGCGCCGTCGATGACGAGCCGGGCGACGGTGGGATAGCGGCCCGTTTCGAGCATGCGTGTCAGGTAGGGCCCGAGGGCGGCCTGCCAGACGGACACGTCGGTGCCGGTGGAACGGGCGGTGCGTCGCTCGGTGATCTCCCTGCGGAGCGCTCCGACGATGAACGCGTTGAGGGCGCCCAGGGCCCGCTGGAGATCGTCGACACCGCGAACGCCAGGGGCCTGGCTGAGCGCCGCCGCGGTCGACTCGCCCACGGCGAGCGCGTGCGGTCCCAGGTGTGGCCTTGCGCCGAGCAGGTCGACGAACCACTCGTGGTCGAGAGCGGCGTCGCGGGTCCGGTGAACGATGGCCAGCACTGTGTCGCGCCACCCGGATTGCTGGCCGGCCTCGGCGATCTGGGCATAGACGGCGTCGACCATCAGATCGAGCAGTTCCGATCTGTTGATCACGTAGTCGTAGAGCCGCATCGGACCGACACCGAGCTCTTTGGCGATCTTGCGTACCGACAGTCCGTCGAGGCCGTGCGCGTCGGCGATCCGGATCGCCGTGGCGGCGATCTTCGCGCGGCTCAGCGGCACCGGCGCCGCCCGCGGCTGCGGCTCGGGCCGTTCCCAGACGGGCAGCGGTACGCTACCGTACGGCGTCTCCATAAGATACAGCGTACGGTAAGGGGCATGACGATGCGAATCGCGATCGCCGGCGGCGGCCTCGGCGGCCTGACCCTGGCCCGAATCCTGCACCGGCACGACATCGACACGGTGGTGTACGAACGCGAGGCAAGCCGATCCGCGCGAGCACAGGGCGGAATGCTCGACCTGCACCCGGAGTCCGGGCAACAGGCCCTGGCCGACGCGGGCCTCACCGACCGATTCCGATCCGAGGCACGACCACAGGGCGAGGAACACCGCATCCTCGACCCGGCCGGCCGCACCCTCGTGCACCACACGCCCCAACCCGGCTCATTCTCCGGACGCCCCGAGATCGACCGCAGCGCACTGCGTGACCTCCTGCTTGATTCACTCCCCGGCGACACGGTCGCGTGGCAGCACCGGCTCGTCGCCGCGACGCCACGACCCGACGGAGGGTTCGGGCTGACGTTCGATGGCGGCCACCGCGCCGACTGCGACGTCCTCATCGGCGCGGACGGCGCACGCTCGGTCGTCCGGTCGCTGCTGACCGACACGACACTCTCCTACGTGGCCACCCTGATCGAGCTGAACATCAGCGACGCCGACCGGCGCCACCCGGACGTCGCCGAGCTGGTCGGCCCCGGAAACCTCTGGTGCGTCGGCGTCAACCAGATCCTGGCCGCGCAACGCCTCGGCGACGGCAGCATCCGGGTCGGGATCTCCCTGCGCGCGGACGATCGCGACCTGGACACCTACCGCAGCAAGCGCGCCCTGCTGGACATGTTCGATGGCTGGAACCCCAGCCTCACCGCGCTCATCGAAGCCGCCGACAGCCCACCGACCCCACGCAGGATCGAGGCGATGCCCACCGGCACACGCTGGGCCCACCGTCCGGGCATCACCCTCATCGGTGACGCCGCGCACCTCATGCCACCGGTCGGCGAGGGCGCCAACCAGGCCATGCTCGACGCCGCCGAACTCGCCGCCGCCCTCGCCACCAACCCCGCCGACCCCGACCCGGCGATCCAGGCGTACGAGGAGGCGATGTTCGCCAGAACCCACCCGATCGCCGAGATGTCCGCACGAGTCCAGGCCATGATGCTCTCCCCCACCGCAGCCGACGACCTCGTCCGCTTCTTCGCGCCACGGGCCACCGAGCCGGCACCCGCAGAATGACAACCTGGGTTGACACCGTCCTCGACCAGCGCGCCAACCAGACACCACACCCCGCGCCGACGGCCTCGTCGGACGCATCATCCAGGCCCTGCACCTACGCGGCCTGCACGAACCACTCGCCGGCCAGCCCGACACACCCCGACCCACACCGTGGTACCAGTGGACGCTCTCATGAAACTGGCGAGTCCTTGCACGATCCTGCCGCTGACCAGCGGTCACCGCGGGTCTCGTGTTGCACTCGGGGCATGCCCCTGGACGAGCTTCGCGACCTGTTGGAACGACACGTGCGCCGCGACCTGGCCACCGCAATCGAGGGCGTACGGGTCTGCCGGATCGAGCACACCGCCTCCCCGGTCTCCTCGATGTCCGGCAAGGTGCTGGCGGTCATTGCCCGGGGCGGCAAGCGACTCGCCCTCGGCGACCAGGTCTACGAGTACCACCCCGGTCAGTACCTCGTCGCCTCGGTCGACCTCCCGGTGACGGGGGACGTCATCAACGTCGCCCCGGGCCACCCCGTACTCGGCTTCGGAATGACCCTGGACCCTGCCACGATCGCGGAGCTGCTGCTCCAGGCCGGGCCGGGCGATCTGCCGCGTTCCCCCGGCACCGCGCGGCCCGGAATCGCGGTCAGTGACGCCCCGGACGAACTGCTCGACGCCATCGTGCGGCTGTTGCGGCTGCTCGACCGGCCACAGGATCGCCGGGCACTGGCCCCCCTGTTCAAGCGCGAGATCCTCTGGCGGTTGATGACCGGCGAACAGGGCGACGTCGTCCGGCAGATCGGCCTCGCGGACAGCAGCCTGAGCCACATCGCCCGGGCTGTCCAGTGGATCCGGGAAAACTACACACGGCCCTTCCGCGTCGACGAGGTGGCACAGCTTTCCGCGATGAGCGTCTCCGCGTTCCACCGGAACTTCCAGGCGGTGACGGCGATGAGCCCCATCCAGTTCCAGAAGCACATCCGCCTACAGACCGCGAGACTGCTGCTGGCGAACAGCCCCAACGACATCACCCGCGTCGCCCATCGCGTCGGATACGACAGCCCGTCCCAATTCAGCCGCGAGTACCGACGGCTGTTCGGTGCTCCGCCCAGCATCGACGCGCTGCGCATACGTGCCGGAGCCGGAAATGCCGGCGCCGCGCTCCCCTGACTCCGGGGAAGAGGATTGTGCAACCACACGAGACGATTCCGCTAGTTCCGCCTCTCCGGCGCTGCTTTCATGGACTCATCGGAACAAAAGCGGGAAAGGCCGGTGAAATGGACGACGCCATCGCACGAGCCCTCGCCATCGGACCGGACTCCTCCGCGGCCGCGCGCACCATAGACATCACCACACTGGGCGCACGCACCGGCGTCCCCCGCCGCATCGAGATCTGGTTCCACCGCGTCGACGGTCGCTGGTACCTGACCGGTATGCCCGGACCCCGCAGTTGGTACGCGAACGTGCGCGCCCACCCACGGTTCACGGTGCACCTCAAGCACGGGGTCACGGCCGACCTGCCCGCGACCGCGGTGCCGGTCGACGAGCCGACACGACGGCGGGTGATCACCGCGGTCCTCGACCTGCAGAACCGACCCGAAATCGCTGCGCGGGTCAGCCGGCGCCAGACGTTCGACGACTGGTTCCCGCACAGCCCGCTCGTCGAAATCGTCTTCGACGACGAGGAACTGCGCACCACGTCCTCGACGCACTCCGAATAGCCCACCAATCACCGAACCACTCCGAAGGACAACAGTGAAATACCGCAACCTGGGCCGGACCGGAATCGAAGTCAGCCCGTACTGCCTGGGCGCCATGATGTTCGGCGCCATGGGAAACCCCGATCACGACGACTCCATCCGCATCATCCACAAAGCACTCGACGCAGGAATCAACTTCGTCGACACCGCCGACGTGTACTCCGCCGGCGAATCCGAGGTGATCCTCGGCAAGGCGCTCAAGGGCCGCCGCGACAACGTCGTACTCGCCAGCAAGCTGCACTATCCGATGGGCGACGACCCGAACCACCGCGGAAACTCACGGCGCTGGATCACCACTGCCGTCGAGAACTCCCTGCGCCGCCTACAGACCGACCACCTCGACCTCTACCAGGTCCACCGCCCCGACCCGTCGGTCGACCTGGAGGAGACGCTGTCCGCCCTGTCCGACCTGATCCACAGCGGCAAGGTACGCGCGATCGGCGCGTCGTCCTTCCCCACCTCGGAGATCGTCGAAGCACAGTGGGTCGCCGAGCGACGCGGCCTCGAACGCTTCCGCACCGAACAACCGCCGTATTCGATCATCAACCGGAGCATCGAACGCGAGGTGCTGCCGGTCTGTCAGCGCTACGGAATGGGCGCGCTGGTGTGGAGCCCGCTGGGCCAGGGCCTGCTCACCGGCCGGTACCGCAAGGGCCAGCAGTTCGACAGCCACCGGTCGGGCCACACCCCACAGCACTTCAGCGACGAGCGCAAGCTCGACGTCGTGGAGCAGCTCATCCCGCTCGCCGAGCAGGCCGGCCTGCCGATGACCCACCTCGCGATGGCGTTCGCGATCGCGCACCCGGGCGTCACCTCGGCGATCATCGGGCCGCGCACCATGGCACAGCTCGACGACCTCCTGGCCGGCGCCGACGTCACCCTGAGCGACCAAATCCTCGACCGGATCGACGAGATCGCCCCGCCCGGCACCGACGCCGGCCCCAACGACGTGGCCTACGTACCGCCGGCCATCTCGAGCGTGGGCCTGCGCCGCCGACCGGTCCCGGAGCGTTCCGCCGCCTGAACGACGACCGCTGACGGCGCGTAGGGAAGTCGCGCCGCGCTAGGCAGTAGCGCCGCGCGGCGCGTACATGATGACCGCGACGCCGAGCAGGCAGAGCGCCGCCCCGGCCAGGTCCCAGCGGTCCGGGCGGAAGCCGTCCACGAGCATCGCCCAGGCCAACGAGCCCGCCACGAACACCCCGCCGTACGCCGCGAGGATCCGGCCGAAGTGCGCGTCCGGCTGGAAGGTGGCGACAAAGCCGTAGCAGCCCAGCGCGATCACGCCCGCGGCGATCCACCACAGGCCACGCTGCTCGCGCCAGCCCTGCCACACCAGCCAGGCGCCGCCGATCTCGGCCAGCGCGGCCACTGCGAACAACACCAGGGAGCGGAGCACGGTCACCCCGCGACCCTAGCCGCAGCACACGACGGGTCCCCGGGCGCACAGTCGCCCGGGGACCCGTCGGACCGCTCAGATCACTTCGTGAAGGCGTCCTTCACGTTGCTACCGGCTTCCTTCATGTTCTGACCGGCCTGCTTGGCGCGCGCGTCGCTCTTCTGGCTGGCGCCCTCGGCCCGCATCTGCTCGTTGTCGGTCTTGTCGCCGATCCGCTCCTTCGCGGCACCAGCCATCTGCTCGACCTTGTTTCGTGCCTTGTCGGTGAAGCTCATCGCGCCTCCTCCGTCTGGCGTCTCTCCCGGCTCGCTTGCCCGCTCTCCGGGTGCCGAAACCGGTGGTGCCGGTCGGCACATCCGGTAAGGCATCCTAGGAAGATAGGTTGAGTGTCCGGGGGCGCGGCATCGGAGGCCACCCGGTGCCGCCGGGTCCGCGATGGTTAACTGGCCGCATGGGAGAGCTCCTGCTGATCCGGCACGGCGAGACCACCTGGAGCGCCACCCGACGGCACACGTCGTACACCGATCTGGAGCTGACCCCCGACGGCGAGCGGCAGGCCCGCACCCTCGCCGCGTTCCTGGCCGGCCGGCGATTCGTCACCGTGCTGGCCAGCCCCCGCTCCCGGGCGCTGCGCACCGCGCAGCTGGCCGGGCTCACCGTCGACGCCGTCGACGAGGACCTCAGCGAGTGGAACTACGGCGAGTACGAGGGA
This sequence comes from Micromonospora sp. NPDC005087, assembly GCF_042872965.1. Taxonomy (NCBI): domain Bacteria; kingdom Bacillati; phylum Actinomycetota; class Actinomycetes; order Micromonosporales; family Micromonosporaceae; genus Micromonospora; species Micromonospora sp. NPDC005087. The sequence continues at coordinate 935,376 of NZ_JBIALB010000001.1, forward strand.
CGCACCACCGTCGACATCCACGAAGACCAACCGCACTGGAACATCTGGACCGACGGCTGCCCTGGCGGCGAGTCACCCGAGCAGGTGGGGGCCCGCCTCGACCGGGTGCTGACCCGGGTCGCCCCACTGCTGGACAGGGGCACCGTGGCGCTGGTGGGCCACGCGCACAGCCTGCGGGTGCTCGGCGCCCGCTGGATCGGCCTGCCCCCGTCCGCCGGCGGCCGGCTCCGGTTGGACACCGCCACGGTCAGCGTGCTCGGTCACGAGCACGATCGGCAGGTCATCCTGCGGTGGAACCAGCCGGCTCCTCCGGCACCCGGGACCGCGACCGACTCGGTGGCCCGGCACTGATCTTCGGCGGCCGGTTCTCGTACGGGGTGGACAGCACCACCGTGGTCCGGGTGGTCACGTTCGCCGACGTACGGATCTCCTGGAGCACCCGCTCCAGGTCGGTCGGGCTGGCAACCCGCACCAGCAGCATGTAGAAGTCCTCCCCCGCCACCGAGTAGCAGGAGTCGATCTCGGGCAGGTGGGCCAGCCGCTCCGGCGCGTCATCCGGCTGCGACGGGTCGAACGGCCGGATCGCCACGAACGCGGTCAGCGGCAGTTCCAGCGCCTCGAAGGAGACCCGGGCGGCGTACCCCTTGATCACCCCACGCTGCTCGAGCCGGCGCACCCGCTGGTGCACGGCGGACACCGACAGCCCGACCCTGTCGGCTAGGTCGGTGTACGACAGGCGGCCGTCAGCGGTCAACGCTGCGACGATGGCGCGGTCGATCTCCTCCACGGCGAGCAACCTACCGGGAAAAACGCCGGACGGCGACGAGGCTCCCACCGCAGGGTGCGGACGGCGGCCACGGTGGACCCACCGCGGCCGCGCCACCACGCGTCGTCGACCCGGGCTCAGCCCTTGGCCAGAGCCCGGGAGATGACCAGCCGCTGGATCTGGTTGGTGCCCTCCACGATCTGCAGCACCTTGGCCTCGCGCATGTACCGCTCCACCGGGTGGTCGGCCACGTAGCCGGCGCCGCCGAGCACCTGCACCGCGTCGGTCGTCACCCGCATCGCCATGTCGGTGGCGAAGAGCTTCGCCTTGGCCGCCTCGATCGAGTACGGACGCCCGGCGTCGCGCAGCCGGGCCGCGGCGAGGGTCAGCGCGCGGGCGGCGGAGATCTGGGTCGCCGCGTCGGCGAGCATGAAGCCCAACCCTTGGAAGTCGACGATCGCCCGACCGAACTGCTGCCGCTCCCGGGCGTACCCGATCGCGTAGTCCAGTGCGGCCTGGGCCAGCCCGACCGCACAGGCCGCGATGCCCAGCCGACCCGAGTCCAGCGCGGACATCGCGATGGTGAAGCCCGCACCCTCGCCGCCGATGAGCCGCTCGGCCGGCACCCGCGCCTCGTCGAAGGCGATCTGCGCCACCGGCGAGGAGCGCAGCCCCATGGTCCGCTCGGCCGCCTGCGGGGTGATGCCGGCGGTGCCGGCGTCGGCGAGCAGGCAGGAGATGCCCTTCGGGCCGGGCCCGCCGGTACGGCAGAAGACGTTGTAGAAGTCGGCGGTCCGGGCATGGGTGATCCACGCCTTGGTGCCGGAGACGAGGTACGCGTCGCCGTCGCGGACCGCCCGGGTGCTCAGCGCCGCCGCGTCGGAGCCGCCCTGCGGCTCGGAGAGGCAGTACGCGCCGAGCAGTTCGCCGCCGAGCATGTCCGGCAGCAGCTTGCGCTGCTCGTCGCTGCCGAACGCGGCCACCGGGTAGCAGGACAGGGTGTGCACGCTGACCGCCTCGGCGACCGCGAGCCAGCGGCTGGCCAGGATCTCCAGCACCTGCAGGTACACCTCGTACGGCTGTGCGGCGCCGCCGTGCTCCTCCGGGTACGGCAGGCCGAGCAGGCCGGCCCGGCCGAGGGTCCGCAGCACCTCGCGGGGAAACTCGGCGCGTTCCTCGAAGCCGACGGCCTTCGGCGCGAGCTCACGATCGGCGAGTTCGGTGGCGAGGTCCAGCAGGTCGTGGGCCTCGTCGGTGGGCAGGATCCGGTCGACAGTCATAGCGCGATGAGCTCCGTGGGGGTGGTGTTGAGCCGCTGCACGCCGTCCGTGGTGCAGACGACGATGTCCTCGATGCGGGCGCCGTGCCGGCCCGCCAGATAGATGCCCGGTTCGATGGAGAACGCCATCCCGGCCTCCAGCGGCCGGTCGTTGCCGGCCACCAGGTAGGGCTCCTCGTGACCGTCCAGGCCGATGCCGTGGCCGGTGCGGTGCAGGAACGCGGGGCCGTAGCCGGCGGCGGCGATCGGCTCCCGGGCGGCGGCGTCGGCCGCGGCGCCGCTGATCCCGGGCCGTACCGCCGCCACCGCGGCGCGCTGCGCGTCGCGCAGCACCGCGTAGTAGGCCTGGAACTCTGCCGGCGCCGGCCCGCCGGCGACGTACGTGCGGGTGCAGTCCGAGCGGTACCCCGACGTCATGGTGCCGCCGATGTCCACCACCACCGGCTCGCCGGCGCCGATCGGCCGGTCCGAGGTGCCGTGGTGCGGGCTGGCCCCGTTCGGCCCGGCCGCCACGATCACGAAGTCCACGCTGACGTGCCCGGCGGCCCGGATCGCAGTGGCGATGTCGGCGGCCACCTCGGCCTCGGTGCGCCCAGGGCGGAGCCACTCCCCCATCCGCAGGTGCACCTCGTCGATCGCCGCGCCCGCCTCGGCGAGGGCCGCGACCTCCGCCGGGGACTTGCGGATCCGTAGCTCGCGCAGCACCTCGCCGGCGAGCCGCTGCGCCGCGGCCGGCAGGGCGGCACGCAGTGCGAGGACCTGCTCGGCCCACATCCGGTCGGCCAGCCCGACCGCCGCTGGCGCGCCGTCGAGGGCCGCGACGACCAGGGGGTACGGGTCGGTGCCGTCGGCGTGATCGACGATGCGGACCCCGGTGGCCGGCGCTGGGGACGCCTCCGCGGCCGGTCGCTCCAGCGTCGGCACGATCAGCGTCGGCTCGCCCTCGGCCGGCAGCACCAGGCAGGTCAGCCGCTCCCCCGCGCGGGCGTCGTACCCGGTCAGGTAGCGCAGGTCGGAGCCGGGGGTGAGCAGCAGGGCGTCCAGGCCGGCGGCCGCGGTGGCGCGCTGCGCGGCGATCAGCCGGTCGGGCGGGTACAACTCGTCGATTCCCACCCGGTCAGCTTAACGGTCGTTTGGGGATCGCCGGCAGCCAGCGCACTGCTCGAAGGAAGGGCACCTCATTAACGCCTGGTGTAGAGCACGGGCCCCTTCTTAACAGCGCGCCAGCCCGGAAATTCACCGACGTTGATTGACGCGGACAGTTAACACTCTTTAAGATTTGGCTGCCTCGAGGCCACCCGTCCCTGCGTACCGCAACCGCACCCCCGCCCGCGACGACCCTGCACGGGCGGCTGTCGTCCCCCGCCCACGGGAAGGCCCCCGATGTCCTCACCACTGCGCCGCGCCCTCGCCGCCGGCCTGCTCGCGCTGGCCACGGCCGGCGCCACCCTCACCCTCGTGCCCACCGCCGCGCAGGCCGTGGTGCTGCCGAACAACTTCAAGAGCGTCGGCTACATGCCCTCCTGGGCCGGCAACGTCAACACCGTCCAGTACAACAAGCTCACCCACATCAACTACGCCTTCGTGCTGCCCAACAACGACGGCAGCCTCCGCCCCGTGGAGAACCCGAGCAAGCTCTCCTCGCTGGTCTCGCTCGGGCACGCCAACAACGTCAGGGTGTCGATCGCGGTCGGCGGCTGGAACGACGGCAACGACTCCGCCTTCGAGGCCCTCGCGGCCAACGCCGGCAGCCGGACCAACTTCGTCAACAACCTGGTCAACTTCGTCAACCAGTACAACCTCGACGGTGTCGACATGGACTGGGAGTACCCGGACCCGGGCGCCTCGGCGAACAACTACACCCAGCTCATGACGCAGCTCGGCAGCGCCATGCACAGCCGCGGCAAGCTGCTCACCGCCGCCGTGGTCTCCGAGGGCGGCAGCGTCCAGGGCGTGCAGACGGCCGTGTTCGGCCAGGTCGACTGGCTCAACATCATGGCGTACGACGGCGGCAGCCCGCACGCCAACTACGACTGGTCGATCGCCAGCATCAACCTGTGGAAGTCGCGCGGCCTGCCGGCCAGCAAGGCGGTCCTCGGGATCCCCTTCTACAGCCGCCCTGGCTACTACACCTACTCGGCGCTGGTCGGGATGGACCCGGCCAACGCCAACCGGGACTGCACCACCGTCGCCGGCGCCCAGCAGTGCTACAACGGCGTCCCGACGGTCAAGCGCAAGACGCAGTGGGCCCTGGCCAACGCCGGCGGGGTGATGAACTGGGAGCTGTCGCAGGACATGACCGGCTCGACATCGCTGGTCAGCGCGATGTACGACACCATCATGGGCGGCACCACCCCGCCGCCGACCGGCCGCACCGGACAGATCACCGGAATCGGCGGCAAGTGCGTCGACGTGGCCTCGGCGAGCAGCGCCAACGGCACGGCCGTTCAGCTGTGGGGCTGCAACGGCACCAACGCGCAGACCTGGACCGTGGCCAGCAACGGCACGCTGCGCGCCCTCGGCAAGTGCGCCGACGTCGCCAGCGGCTCCACCGCCAACGGCGCCAAGGTGCAGCTCTGGGACTGCAACGGCAGCGGCGCCCAGGTCTGGCAGGCCCAGTCCAACGGCACGCTGCGCAACCCGCAGTCGAACAAGTGCCTGGACGCCACCGGCAACAGCTCCGCCGACGGCACCCGGCTGCAGATCTGGGACTGCTTCGCCGGCGCCAACCAGCGCTGGACCCTCCCGGCCTGACCTGCGGCAGGCACGGGCTTTCTGCTGACGCTCGGCGTCAACAGGAAGGCCCGTGCCTGCGATCAGGCGGCGCGGTGCTTGCGGACCACGTCGAGCATCTCGTCCACCGAGCCGGCCGGATCGCTGACCGGGAACTGCACCGCGCGGACCACCGCGGCCGGGTCGACCAGCAGCGTCAACCGCTTGAACCGGGTGATCCCACCGGCCCGGAAGGTGGGCAGCAGCAGCCCGGCGGCGAGCCGACCGTCCTGGTCGGACAGGAGCGGGAACGGCAGCCTGGCGTACGCGGCGAAGTCGCCGAGCTGGTCCGGCCGCTGCGTGCTGACCCCCCACACCCGTGCGCCGGAAGCCTGGAAGTCCGCGTGCCGGTCGGCGTAGGTTTTCGACTCCAGGGTGCAGCCGCGGGCGCCGGGAATGTCGGCCCACCCCGGCGGGTAGCCCTGCGTCCCCGGCGCGTACGCCCCGGGGAAGAAGTAGAGGACGCTCCACGCGTCGCCGTCCGTCAGCGCGATCGGCTGGCCGTCCGGCCCGGGCAGGACGACGTCGGGCAGCCGCCGCCCGATCAGCTCGTGCACGCGGCGTGCCTCGGCCGAGTCGGGGTCGGCGGTCGCGGTCAGGTCACCGTCGCCCATCAGGTGTCTCGTACCCCAGTCCTGCAGTGCGATCAGCACAGGAAGCAGTCCCTCACCCTTGGCGGTCAGCAGGTAGTCGAAGCGCGGCGGATGGTGCGAGTAGGGCCGGCGCTCGAGCACGCCGTGCTCGACCAGCGCGGCGAGACGTTCGGCCAGCGCCCGCCGACTCACCCCCAGCTCGCGCTGGAGTGCGTCGAAGCGGGTCGTCCCGCCGGCGACGTCGCGCACGATGAGGAAGGTCCACCAGTCCCCCAGGACGCCGAGCGCCTGCGCGATGCCGCAGTCCGCGTCGGCAAGATCTTCCCGCCGCACCCGTCACCTCCCTCCGCTCCGCCCTCGACTATAGTCCGTTTCAGATTGGAACGCACTGGCACGGCGAACGGGGGCGGACGACATGCACGTCGACGATCGGGCCGGGGTGTTCTGGCGATGGTGGACCGCCGGCACGACCAGCATGGCCGGGTCGGCGGTCGGCGCGGTGGCCCTGCCGCTGACCGCGCTCACCGTGCTCGACGCCACCGCGTTCGAGATGGGCCTGATCGCCGCTGCCAGCTACGTCGCCTGGATCGTGATCGGCCTACCAGCCGGCGTCATCGTGCAACGCCTGCCGCTGCGCGGCGCCCAGGTGGGCGCCGACCTGGCCCGCGCGGTCGCCGTCGCGTCGATCCCGCTGGCCTGGTGGTGGGGTCACCTCACCGTCGCCCATCTCGTCATCACCGCGCTCGTGGTCAGCTTCGCCAACGTGCTCTTCGACGTGGCCAACTCGACGTTCCTGCCCAGCATCGTGGACCGCGAGCAGTTGCAGTCCCGCAACAGCCTGACCTCGGCAACGCACGCCGCCACTCAGCTCAGCGGCCCCTCCCTCGGCGGGCTCGCCGTGCAGGCTCTGGGCGCGGTGCCCACCCTGCTCGTGGACTCGGCCAGCTACCTCGTCTCCGCGGCACTGCTGCGCACGCTGCCCGCCCGCCGCGACGACGCTCCGGACCGCTGGCCGCCGGTCGGCGAGCTGATCCGGGAGGGCTGGCGCTTCGTCGCGCACCACCCCGTGATGGGGCCCGGCATGTGGGCCGCCACGGCCATCAACTTCGTCTGCGGCGCGCAGTACGCGCTCTACCCGCTCTATCTGGTCCGCGAACTGCACGCCCCGGCCGGCCTGGTCGGCGTGCTGCTCGCCGTCGAGGGGGTCGGCGCGCTGGTAGGGGCGGCGCTCACCACACGGATCACCGCACGGATCGGCACCGCCCGCGCCCTGATCGCCGCCGGGTTCACCACGGTCGCCGGGGCGTTCCTGATCCCCTGGGGCACCGGCTGGCCGGCGTACGCCGCCTTCGCCGCCGGCAACGTCGTCTTCGCCCTCGGGACGGTGGTGCTCAGCGTGACCACCCGGACGTACCGGCAGATCGCCAGCCCTCCCGACCTGCTCTCCCGGGTGATGGCGACCGTCCGGTTCGTCTCGTGGGGCGCGATCCCGGTCGGCGGCCTGGTCGCCGGCGCGCTGGCCGGCCCCCTCGGCGCGCGGGCCACCCTGTTCGTCTTCGCGACGGCGGTGGTGTGCGCGCCGCTGGCGCTGCTGTTCTCCCCCGTCCGGCACCTGCGTGACCTCACCGACCACGACCGGGACGACGACCCGCCCCGCCCCGCCCCGCCGGCGCTCACCGTCGCAGGTCGGTGACGACGCCGCCCGGCCAGAGGCTGTCGGCCAGCCGGCGGACCCGGTCGGCGTGGGTGAGCACGTCGACGCTGTGCACGTACTGGTCGACGGCGCCCAGCGGCGGTCGGTCGCGCAGCACGGGGTCGCCCACGCCGGCGCGCAACGCGGCGGCGATCCGCTCGGCGTGCAGCACCAGGAACGGGCGGTGGTGAAACGGCCGGACGCGAGCGCGCACCGGCGCCGCCAGCCCGGTCTCGTCGGTCCACCGGGCCACCGCCTCCAGCGCCTGGACCAGCCCGCCCTGACGTCGGGTCCAGTCGCCCGGGCCGAGCGCGTCGTTCAATGCCGCGACCACCGGCGCCGCGTCGGGCAGCCCGCCGAAGACCGTACCGAGCCACTTGTCGTACGGCGGCCAGCGCCGGCGCAGCAGCAGACCGAGCCGCATCAGGTCCCGGGCCAGGCCGGCGGCGACGACCCGGCTGCCCAACTCGTCGCCGACCTCGGCGCACCGGCCGGGCAGGTGCTCCGCCTGCGCGATCCGGGTCCACGCTGCGGCGAGCACGTGTCGCCACACGTCCGGCGGATACCAGACCAACGCCGTCCGGCGGGTCGTCAGTGCGCCGTCGAGGCCGTCGTGAAAGATCGCGCCGCCGGTCACCTCGGCCAGCCGTTGAGTCGGGGTGGCCAGCCAGTCCGCCACGGCGACACCGTCGGCGGGGTCGAAGCCCAGCCGATCGCGCCACCAACCGGCCAGCTCGTCCACGCGGACGCCGAGCCGGCCGCCCGCCGGGTCGGCGACGCCCAGCCGCCCGTCGTCGCCGGCGAAGCGGGTCGGCCAGCCCAGAAACTCGGCCGGCAGGTCGGCGTCCAGCGCGGCACGCAGCCCCGGGATCCGGTCGGCGTCGGTGGCCGTGACGAAGACCTGCACGCGCGGCCCCCAGTCGTGGTCGGTGGACCGCGCGGTGTCCAGGCCCAGCAACTCCGAGCCGCCGTCCAGCAGGCCGGCCGCGTACCGCAGACCCGGGAAGCGACGGTGCAGGACCGGTGCGACCACCTCGTCGTGGTAGCGGCGGGCGAGCGTCAGACCGGGAAGGAACGCCACACCGGCAGTCTGCGCCGGTCGGGCACCAGCCGCACCGCGGTTTCCCGGGTCGGACGGCGCCGTGGGTCATAGCCTGGACAGAGGGTTACCGTACGGGCACCGCGACCGGGAGGACCGACGTGGCAGCGAACGAGGCGGACCGGGCGGCGACGCGCCGACGCCGGCAGCTGTGGGCCGGGGTCCTCGCCCTCGTCGGCCTGGTCCTGCTGATCATCGGCCTCACCGTGGCCGACGGCGTCGCGGCCTGGGTCGAGGTGCTCGTCGCGATCCTGCTGCTGGTGGCCAGCTACGTCGTGCAGTACCTGGCCCGCAGGGCAACCGTCTACCGGCACGACGAGCGGCGCTGACGCGGACGACGGCCGGGCGTACCCCTGATCGTCGGAGGGCTGTGCCAGGCTGTCGGGCGTGGCACACCGATCCCCGATCCTGCTGATCGACGCACCCAGCCTCTACTTCCGGGCCTACTTCGGCATTCCGGAATCCGCCGCCCGCGCCGAGGACGGCACCCCGGTCAACGCCGTGCGCGGCTTCCTCGACATGCTCGCCACCCTGATCCGTGGGCGCGGCGCGGACCGGATGGTCTGCGCGCTGGACTACGACTGGCGCCCGGCGTGGCGCGTCGACCTGCTGCCGTCGTACAAGGCGCACCGGGTGGCTCCGCAGGGCGGCGAGGTCGTGCCGGACACGCTCTCCCCGCAGGTGCCGAAGATCCTGGAGGTGCTGGCCGCGGTCGGCATCACCTCCGTCGGCGCCACCGGCTACGAGGCCGACGACGTGCTCGGCACACTCTCGGTGACCCAGCCGGGCCCGGTCGAGGTGGTCTCCGGCGACCGCGACCTGTTCCAGCTCGTCGACGACGTCCGGCCGGTCCGGCTGCTCTACGTCGGGCGCGGCGTGGCCAAGCTCGACGACTGCGACGACGCCGCCGTGCGGGCCCGCTACGGCGTGCCGGCCGACCGGTACGCCGACTTCGCCGCGCTGCGCGGCGACCCCAGCGACGGGCTGCCCGGGGTGCCGGGCGTCGGCGAGAAGACCGCCGCCCGACTCATCGAGCGGTACGGGAGCATCGCCGGCATCCTGGCCGCCCTGGACGATTCGGACTCGTCCTTCGCACCGGGCCTGCGGGCCAAGCTGGCCGCCGCACGCGACTACCTGGCCGTCGCGCCGACGGTGGTCCGGGTCGCGCTCGACGTGCCGCTGCCGGAGCTGCCCACCGCCCTGCCGACCGCCCCCGCCGACCCGGACCGGTTGCTCGAACTGGCCGGCACGTGGAACCTGGCCGGCTCCGCCCGTCGACTGGTGGACGCCCTCGCCGCACGCGCTGACGCCTAACGATCGGGGCTGTCGGCGGGAGCCATGATGCGGAGCGCGTTGGGATCCAGGCCGATCCGGACCGGGGTCTCGCCGTACAGCTCGCCGTCGACCTCCACGGGCGCGGGTCGGTCGGTCTCCAGCCAGAGTTGGTGGACGGCGAGGAACGGCTCCTCGCCGAGCGTGCGGCGATGCCCGGTCGCCGCGTTACGGGCCGTGTGCCGCAGCAGCTCACGGCGGGGCGCGCCGCCCACCGGATAGGCGACCAGGAGCCGGTCGTCGGCGTCCGCGTCCGCGGTGATCGGCCGGCCGGCGTGGAAGCCGCCGTTCGCCACGTACAGCTGGTGGGTGACCACCTCGCGCTCCCGTCCCTCGGCGCGCACCACGGCGCGCAGCGGGCGGTGCCGGGTCAGCAGCGTCAGCGCGGTGACCGGATACGCGAGCCGGCCGGTGGCCCGCTTGAGGCGCGCCGGCGTCCTGAGCATCACGTCGGCGGACAGGCCGATACCGACGTGGTTGGTGAACCACCGGCTGCCCACGAGCCCGAGGTCGACGTCGATCACCTTGCCGTCGGCGAGGACCGCCACGGCCGCGTCGAGGTGAAGGGGGACGCCCACGGTGCGCGCGAAGTTGTTGGTGGTGCCCAGCGGCAGCAGACCGAGCGCGATGTCGCGGTGCGCGAGCAGGCGTGCGGCGGTGCTGATCGTGCCGTCGCCGCCGCCGGCTATCAGCAGGTCCGGTCCGAGGTCGGCGGCAGCGGCGAGGCTCTGCTCCAGTTCGGCGGGCACGTCGACCGGGTACGCGGCCAGCAGCTTGAAGCCGGCCGACGTGAGCCGATCCCGCGCCCGCTCGTAGAGCCGACGACCGCGACGGGAGTGGGTGTTGACCACGAGCGCCGCGCGCCGCTCCCATCGGATGGCCTCGCTCAGCTCCGGCTTCGTCCGCATACGCCCGGAGCCTATCGTCGGATGGCCGGCCGAAATCCGACCTTCGCAACCGACCGGGGTGTCGCTGATCGACGTTCGTCGTGCCACGATCGGCGGGTCCCATACCGGTTACGCCACGCCCGAGGAAGAAATCATGCGGTTCGAAGTCCTGGGGCCACTGCGAGCCGTCAACACATCGGGGTCAGTGGTGCCGGCCGGCAGAGGTCAACATCAGGTCGTACTCGCCTGCCTCGTTGCCGCCCGCGGCCAGACGGTCGCCGACAGCACGTTGATGGAAGCCCTGTGGGGTCGCGACCCGAGCAACAACAAGCACGGGGCGCTGCGGGTCCTCGTCCATCATCTGCGCCGCAACCTCGGCATTGGATCGATCATTCGCGCGGATGGTGGCTACCGCATCACGCTGGCCGGCCACCAGCTTGATGCCGACGAATTCATCGCTCTGGTCGACGCGGCCGCGCACGACGAGGCGCAGGGCCGGCTCGCCGAGGCGCGTCAGCGCTACCAGGCGGCGCTGCGGCTGTGGCGGGGAACGGACGCCTACCACGGCACCGCCGATACCGATCATGTGCGGGTGGCAGCAAACCACCTGGGCGAGCAGCGGATGACCGCCTACGAACGCTGCGTCGACATCGAACTCAGCCTCGGACTCCACCGCGAACTGTGCCCCGAGCTGTCGGCCGTGGCCACGGAGAACGCGCTGCGCGAGCGCCTCCAGGCGCAACTGATGCTTGCGCTCGTCCGCAGTGACCGTCGGGCGGAGGCGCTGACCGTCTACGAACGGACCAGGCGCATTCTCGCCGACGAGCTTGGAGCGGACCCGGGTACGCGCCTGCAGCAGCTCTACACCGCGATCCTGCGCGGCCCACGCCAGCGGTTGTGCCATCCGTCGCCGCTGCCGCGGTCCGGCCGGCGCAGCTGCCCGTTCCACCCAGCGATTTCGTCGGGCGTTACGACGAGCTCGGGGTCCTCGACGCCGTGCACGCGAAATCCCGATCCGGTCAGCGTCCCAGTGGCTCAGTGGTCGTCACGGGATCCGGTGGCATGGGCAAGACGGCTCTGGTGACGCACTGGGCCGATCAGAACCGGCAGAGCTTTCCTGGCGGGCAGCTCTACCTCGATCTCGACAATGACATCCCGGCGACGGTGGCACTGGCCAGGGCCCTCGTCGATCTCGGCATCGCGCCCGACGACGTGCCACAGCAGGCAGAGACACGCGCCGCGCAGCTGCGCTCGCTGCTGTCCAGCCGCACGGTGCTGATGGTCCTGGACAACGTGAGCAGCGCCCAGCAGGCCCGGCCGTTCTTCCCCGGCGCCGGTGACAGCATGCTGGTGATCATCAGTCGGAACCGGCTTGACGGGCTCATCGCCCGCGAAGGCGCTCACCTCCTGGTGCTGAACCCGCTGCACGGCGAGCCGGCCACCCGTCTGCTCCGGGCGATCGCCGAGATGTCCCACTCCGCGACCGACGACGTCCGTACCCTGGTGGCGCTGTGCCACGGGATGCCGTTGGCCATCCGGATCGTGGGCGCCCACCTGCGGCTGGGAGCCCGGCCGGACGCCCTGGTCGACGCCCTGCACGATGAGCGCACCCGACTCGCCCGGCTCACCACCACCGATGGCGACGCGAGTGTGCGCGCCGTCATCGCGGTGTCGTACCGCCGGCTGGACGCACCGGCACGTCGGCTGTTACGCCGCCTCGGCCTGTTGGACGCCCGTGCGATCCCGCTCGGCGCCATGGCCGCACTGGCCGGCATCTCCTGCGGCACCGTCCTGACGGACCTGGTCGACACGCTCGCCGCGGCCAATCTCGTCACCGTCGAAGCGGACAGCCTGGTCAGCCTCCATCAGCTGACGCGCATGTTCGCCCATCAGCCAGGGCCAGCTCGACGACACCTCGGCCGATCGCGCGGCCGCCGAACGGCAGCTGCTCCGCTGGTATGGGCACGCAACCCGCCAAGCACAGCACAGCATCAGGCCGACCGCAGGCGGAGCCGGCGGTGGTGCCGTCCCTGACGCGCAGCACCTCTTCCTGCCTGACCTGACCGGAACCGTCGCAGCGGTGAGCTGGGTCGACACCGCGGCGGAAACGATCATCGGGCTGATCGACCAGCACGTCCGGATCCACCCTGATCTCGTCTGGCCCCTCGCCGTCAACATACGCGGCTGGCTGCAACGCCGGGCCCCCCGCGACACCTGGATCGCCGTGATCGAGCAGGGCATCCGATCCGCCGCCCTGGTCGGCAGCAGCACCGGCGAGGCCACCCTGCGTGGAAGCCTGGGCGTCGCACACTGCCTCCTGCTGCAACGTACCGAGGCCCGGGCCGCGTACCAGCGCGCCAGCGCACTCTTCGGGCAGAGCGGCGACCATGCCGGCAAGGCCGACGTCGAGGCGAGCCTAGGTGCGATGCTGGCTGACAGCGGGGCACTTGACGAGGCACTCCCACCACTGCTGCGGGCGCGGCATCTCGCGACCCTGCTGAACGACCCCGATCTCATCTTCAAGGTCGAACTCAACCTTGGCTACCTGCATCGACGGGCCGACCGCCAGCAGGAGGCACTCGACGCCTACACGTCGGCGTTGTCGGCCGCGGAGCGGTCCAGCAACCGTGACTGGTTGTCGGCGAGCGTCCACACGAATCTCGGCCGCCTGCATCTCCTTCAGGGCAACCTCGATCAGGCCGGACACCACTACGACACAGCGGTCCGGCTCGCCCGGAGCACCGGCGACCGCATGCGGGGAGCATGGGCACTGCACGGATGCTCCGACATCTCCGCGGCCCGACGAGACCTTCCGGCCGCCGTCGCAGCCCTGCATGAAGCCGTCACGATCCTCGAACCCCTGGGCGATCGTCGCCTCGACGAGATGCGCACCCGGCTGTCCGAGTTGCTCTCCGACGACACCGCCGGGCAGTCACCGCCGCAGGCTTGAGGGCGTGTTTCGCACCCTCGCCGGCGCATCCGGCGCCGTTGGCGTCTCCGCGGTCTGGCCAACATCGAGCCAACATTCTGCTGGAAGACTGCGCCATCAGTAGTCAGCCAAGGCTCGCCGGGAGGGAGACCGTGACATCTGTACGAGCCAAACGGGGGTGCGCGGCCAGGCCCGAGGGCGCCGGCGCGCTCACGCAGACCGATTCACGTCAGAACGGAGCCTGGAAATGTCACCTGGAACGAGAAGCCGGAGGCGCAGCTTCGCCGCCGCGGCGATGGCAACGGTGACGTGCGCCAGCGTCCTGGGGATCGCATCCCCGGCGGCAGCCGCTACGACATCGGGAGGATCGTCCGTCAGTGCCGTCGCCGAGGGCGACATGGTGGCTCAGAGCTGGGCCTTCGTCGCTTCCTACCCGGGCAACTCCATGGGGTTGGCCGCCTGCGCATTCCACGCGAGCTTCCTGCGCTCACAGACGGGTAGAAACTACCTGTGCAGCCGGGCGGGCTCCTACTACCACCTCCTGAAGGAACTCTGACCCGCGGTTCCCCGCTCAGCTGGTCACCATCGTCGGGCCCCACCGTCTCCCCGGGTGGGGCCTACGTCAGTCGGTCGGGGTGCGACACGCCTTCGGTGCCACGCTGCTCTTCAGCGCGTCTCCTCGGTCGCCTGCTCGGCAGCACGGCGTACGTCGTCGAGCAGGATCCGCATGTCGCGTCGGGTGGTGCGGTAGTTGACCACGCAGCCGCGCAGCGCGAAGCGGCCGTTGATGGTCGCGTTCGACAGGTACGAGCTGCCGGCCTGCTGCAGTAACACCATGATTCGTTCGTTGAGTCGGTCGAGTTGCTCCTCATCGGTCTGCGACCGCGAGCCGGCCTGCGCGCTCGGCGGCAGGTAGCGGAAGCAGAAGATGGAGAGTTCGACCGGGGCGAGCAGCTCGAAGTCGACGCTGTCGTCGATGAGCTCGGCCAAGTGGCGGGCGCAGTCGAGGTTGCTCTCGATCGCATCGCTGACAGCTTGCGACCCGGCGTGCGCCAGCGTCATCCAGACCTTGAGCGCCCGGAATCGCCGGGACAGGTCGGGGCCGTAGTCCCAGAACGCGAAGGCCTCGGCCGGCTCGGCCCGCATGACCCGGATGTAGTCGGCGTCCAGGCTGAAGGCGGGCCGTACCGCCTCGGGGTCCCGGTAGATGAGGCAGCCGCAGTCTGCGGGCAGGTAGAGCCACTTGTGTGGGTCGAGGGAGATGGAGTCGGCCTCCGCCAAGCCGTCGAAGAGCGCACGGGCCGACGGGGCGAGCCGCGCGAAGCCGCCGTAGCACGCGTCGACGTGCATCCAGAGCCCGTACTCACGCGCGACCACCGCGATGTCGGCGAGCGGGTCGACCGCGCCGGTGACGACGGTGCCGGCGTTCGCCACCACGCAGAACGGTTCCGCCCCGGCGGCCCGATCCTCCTCGATGGCACGGACTAGTGCGCCGACGTCCATTCGGAAACGGGCGTCCACTGGAATCTCGCGGACGTTCATCCGCCCTATGCCGAGCAGCGCGGCGGCCTTGTGGATCGAGTGGTGGGTGTCGGTGGAGGCGTAGACGCGCAGTTGCGCCGGGTGGGCGGCCATACCCTGGGTGGCGACCGTGTCGCCGCAATGGCGGTGTCGGGCGGCGGCCAGCGCGGTGAGGTTGGCCATCGAGCCGCCACTCATGAACAGGCCTCCGGCGCTCGGATCGCAGCCGATGGCCTCCTTGATCCAGTCGATGGCCACGTGCTCCAGCTCGACGGGAGCCGGTGCGGAGCGCCATGCGGGGAGATTCGCATTCAGCGCCGACGCGAGGAGGTCGGCCACCACGGCGACGGCGGTACCCGGCGCCGAGACGTACCCGAAGAAGCGGGGATGCCCGTTGTGCCGGCTGCCGGGCACGACCACGTCCCGGAAGACCCTCAGCAGGTCGGCGAAGTCGCGGCCCTCGGCGGGCAGCGGCTCGGCGAGTAGCTCCTTCAGCACGGCTGCGGAGGTTCGCGGGCTGATCGGCAGATCCCCGATCGAGTCGTGGTGGGCGGCGATCCACTCGACGGCGCGGCCACCCATGTCCCGGATCTGCTCCGCCGAGGGGTCCAGGGCGGAGTCGACGCCGCGTCCGTCGGATGAGATCGAAGTCATGACCCGGAGGATAGTGTGGATCATGTCCTGGCGTTCGCCCGCGAGTACGAGCGGCAGCAACGAGTGGTCGACTACCGTCGTACGCTGCATCTCGCATGTGACGAGCAGGAGGCTGCGGTGGCCGAGACGACGCCGACCGAGACGATGGTGGCCGAGGTGAGGGCCGAGCTGGCCGAGCTCGAGGACCCGAAGACTCGCGAGGTGAACGAGAGACACGGTGACGATCACGGTGTGCACCTCGGCAGTCTGCGCGCGCTCGCGAAGCGACTGAAGACGCAGCAGGAACTCGCGTGCCAGCTCTGGGCGACGGGTGACACCGCGGCGAGACTGCTGGCGATTCTGATCTGCCGACCGAAGGCGTTCGGACGTGGCGAGTTGGACGTCATGTTGCGCGAGGCGCGCACACCCAAGGTGCACGACTGGCTCGTGAACTATGTGGTGAAGAAGAATCCGCACTCCGAAGAGCTGCGCCTGGCCTGGTCCGCCGATCCGGATCCAGTGGTCGCGAGTGCCGGCTGGGCGCTGACCACCGAACGCGTGACGAAGAAGCCCGAAGCCCTCGACCTACCGGGGCTGCTCGACGTCATCGAGGCGGAGATGAAGGACGCCCCGGATCGCCTCCAGTGGGCCATGAACCACTGCCTGGCTCAGATCGGGATCGAGCACGCCGAGCACCGCGCCCGTGCAATCGGCATCGGTGAGCGCTTGGAGGTGCTCAAGGACTACCCGACTTCCCCGGGCTGCACGTCCCCGTTCGCGCCCATCTGGATCAACGAGATGATGCGCCGCCAGCACGACAGGTAGGACGCACCTCCAGCCGCCATGGTGACACCCGATCGTGGATCAGGCCGGTCAGACGGCCGGTTCCCTGGTGGACGACCGCTGGCCGCCGTGGCACGCGACCAACGCGTCCGCCACGATGTCAGCGTCAGCCTCCGCGACGTCCGCCGGGTACTCCGGCAGCAGGTCGTCCCAGACGACCAGCCACGACCCGTACAACTGGGCCTGCCCCTCGGGCCGGGCGAAGAACCAGACGTGCAGATGGGCGCCACCATCTCCGATGCGGTACACGTGTGCCCGCGAGATGTGCGGCAGTGCCTGCACGTGGCGAACGATGCGAGTGCTCAACAGCCCCAGCTCGGCGGCCAGTTCGTCGGGCAGATCCGCCATGTCGTAGTGATCGCGCGGATACAGCATGAGCACCAGCGGAACGCCCACGCCCGAAATCCGCGCCAGCCGCCAGTGATCGTTGAACCAGATCCCCTCGTCCCGGTCACGACAGGCGCTGCAGTCCGACGGATCCTCGCCGTGCCGCGCGGGTTCCGGGAGCACCGGCGGGCGCAACGGCGCAACGCGGAGCCCATCCGGTTCGAACGGACTGATCTCCCAACCCGTCATGCGTGCCAACGGGAGCCGACGCTCGGCGTCCGCGACGGCGACGGCGTGGTCATAGAACTCGTCCGGTCGCAAGGCCATGCGGCGAAGACTAGTACCCGCAAAAGCAGGAAGCCGCCGGTAGGGGTGAGTGCTCAGCGCAGTTGGGGTTTGTTCTGAGCCGGTCGGATGACCGAGGAAGAGCCCCGGGCCGCGGGTCATGCGAGCTATCAGCGGCAGATGCGCGCACCTGATCTTGGCCAGGTTGGGCTGACTCTCCCTCCGGTTCATGGCATGAGCACGGAAGGTTCAGGTTGCCCGGGTTCGGTCAGCAAGGGTCGGGCGTGCCTCGGATGAGGCGGTCCAGGATGTCACGGGCCGCAGCGAGCGTCTCGATGGACCTGGTGATTCGGGTGCGCTCCTCGGCCAGGGCGTCGAGGAGTTCGGGGCAGGTGGGTGCGAGCACCGTCGTGTCGTCGGGGACGCAGGGCAGGATCTCGGCGATCGCGGTGGTGCCCAAGCCGGCGGAGAGCAGCAGTTGGATGTGCCGCACCGTGCGCACGGCTTGCCCGTCGTAGTCCCGGTAGCCGCTCGCGCGACGGGCGGGCTTCAACAGGCCCTGCTCCTCGTAGTAGCGCAGGGCGCGGGGGGTGGCGCCGGTCTGTCGGGCCAGTTCGCTGATCCGCATGTCCAGAGCACATCAGGACTTGACCTTCACGTCAACGTGAAGGTTTACCGTCACCGCTGTGACAGACAACAACGTTGAGCACGAACAGCGCCCCGCTATTGCCATCCTGGGGCTTGGCCCGATGGGCCGGGCGCTCGCCGCCTCGGCGCTCGCCGCCGGCCACCCCACGGTGGTCTGGAACCGCACGCCGGACAAGGCGGAAGCACTCGTGGCCCATGGTGCCGTGCTCGCGCCCACGGTAGCCGATGCAGCGCGTGGGGCATCGATCACCATCGCGTGCATGATCAACTATGGCGCCGTCCGCGCGAGCGTGGCCGACCTCGCCGAGTGGCCCACGGGCACGCTCGTCAACCTCAGCAGTGGCCACGCCGGAGAAGCACGCGCCATGGCGGGCTGGGCCGCACAGCGCGGCATCAACTACCTGGATGGCGCCATCCTGACGCCGGCCCCCACGATCGGTACACCCGCGGCAACGATCCTCTACAGCGGCCCGCACTCCCCGTTCGATCGCAGCCGCGCCCTTCTGGAGAGCTTCGGCGGCACCAGCGTCTACCTCGGCGACGACATTGGTATCGCGTCGGCGTACGAGATGGCCTTGCTCGACCTGTTCACCATGTCCGTCGGCGGACTCGCGCACGCCTTCGCCCTGGCCATCGCCGAGGGCATCGAGCCTGCCGCGTTCGCCCGCTTCGCCAAGGGGATCGGCGGCCTGCTGCCCGACATGGCCGACCGGTTTGCCGATCAGCTTGCTGCCGGCGGTTTTCCCGCCGACGTCTCCAGTATCGCGTCGGCAGGCTCCGCTGTGGCCCACGTCATCGACGCCGCCGCCGCTCGCGGCATCGACACCACACCGCTGCAAGCCGTACAACGGATCATCGGCCGGGCCGCCGCGGCGGGCTATGGCGGCGACAGCTACGCCCGGCTCGCCCAGCTTCTCGCCGAAGCCGACCACGCGGACGCCTGGGCCGAGCTGGCCACGCCAGAGCCGTCGCAGCCCCACCCGTCGCACCGATCCGCGGACAACTGAACCGGCCAGCGGCGGCAGGCGTCCGTCCGCTCATCGACAGATCCGGTTGTTCGCGGCGCCGATCGCGGAAAATCTGCGGTCGCTGGTCAGTTGACGCTCACGACGACCTTTCCAAGGGCGCGTCCCTTACCCACGTGGGCCAACGCCTCGGGCGTCTCGTCGAGCGTGAAGGCCCGGTCGATGTGGATGACGAGGTCACCCGCCACGCAGAGATCGGCCACCGGTTCGAAGTGGGTCGGCCCTTCCCGGACGGCGAGCACGCCCAGCCGGCGGTGGGTGAGCCGGCCGGCCACCGCGCCGATCGTCAGGACGCGCAGCAGCGCCGAGACCGATCCGCCGACGCACCGGTAGCGGCCGCCGGGGGCCAGTGCCCGGCGGTAGGCGAACACCGATCGGTGCGCGACCAGATCGAGGATGAGATCGTACGGGCCGCTGCGGGTGAAGTCCCGGCTGCGGTAGTCGATCACCTCGTCCGCGCCGACGGACCGCATGAAGTCGAGCTTGCCCGCGCTGTCGACGCCGGTTACCTGGGCGCCGAGTCGTTTGGCTAGCTGGATCGCGAATGCGCCGGATCCTCCGCCGGCGCCGTTGATCAGGACCCGGTTGCCGGCTGCGGCGCCCGCGGTGCCCTGCTGTGCGATCACGCCCGCCTGTGGGATCGCCGACGCCTCGGCGAAGGTCAGGGCGGCGGGCTTGCGGGCCAGGACCGATTCGGGCGCGATCGCGTACTCGGCGAAACCGCCCTTGAGCATGAGGTTGTCGCCATACACCTCGTCACCGGGTCGGAACCGAGTGACGGCGGAGCCCACCGCGTCGACCCATCCGGCGATGTCCGAGCCGAGGGTCCGGCGTGCCGGGGAGCGCAGCCCACCGATGCGCGAATACAGTGGCGAACCTCGCAGAGTCTCCCAATCGCTCAAATTCACCGAGGTCGCCGCAATCTTGACGAGCACCTGTCGGGCAGCGGGGGAGGGCTTGGGGAGATTCTCGATTCGCAACCCATCCGGAGGCCCGTACCGGTCGTACACGACTGCTCTCACCTGGTACCACCAGCCCTTCGGGAAAGTAGGCCAGCCGCAGCACCCGATGCGTTCAGGGCCAGCAGCCTACGCCTCTTACTTAGCACGGCGGGACAAGCGGCTGGTCGACAAGGAGGCTGCACGGAGGGCCGGGGTTCCTTCCACCAGGCGAATGAGGAACAACGCCGTGGCGGGCAGCCTGACTTGAAGAAGTCCTTGAGCACGCCTCTGTTGAGCCACACCATGGACCTGCACGGCATCGGACCCTCCGGCGCCGCCCGGCTGCTGGCCGAAATCAGCGACATCACCCGGTTCCCGAACCGAGCCCACTTCGCCTCCTGAAACGGCACCGCCCCCATCGACGCGTCATCCGGCGAGCAAGTACGCCACCGCCTCTCCCGCGCCGGGAACCGACAGATCAACCGGGTACTGCACATCATGGCCACGGTCCAGCTACACAACCCCACCGAAGGCCGCGCCTACTTCGATCGGAAGAAAGCCTCCGGGAAGACATCAATGGAAGCGATGCGCGCGTTGAAACGACGCCTGTCCGACATCGTCTACCGACAGATGATCAACGACGCCACGACGGCTACGGCGGCGGGCCCGGAAGGACAACGGGAGACGACTACTGACTCCAGCGTGACCAGCTCACATCCCCATGCCGGCTCTTCGGAGAAGTCACTTCCCGGACCCGCCGCCACCCAGGATAGAACCCCGCTCCCCGCGATGGCTTGACACAGAGGGGAGCCAGAAGCGGACGTTCCGTCAGCGACCTCCACGGCGTGCCGTCAGGGTGACGAGGACGAGGACGGCAACGCCGAACATGGCGGCTCCGACAGCCCACCACCAGAAGAATCCCGAAAAGACCGAGGCGATCAGAAGGCCAATGCCGAGGCCGGCCAGCAGGCCGAGTCCGAACAAGGCCCGTGGGGGCAGCGCGAGGTACGGCAGGCGCCGCACCACGAGCACTTCCAGCCAGGTGCCGCCCACCGCTAGCAGTGCCGCGCCCACCCCGTCCACCGCGGACAGTCCGTGACCCTCGCTGATCGGCACGAGGACTCGACCCTCGTCACCGGCGGGAACGAAGAGAATGAGCACGCCGGCGACGACGAGCAGGACCGTGATTGCCACCTGGGTGCGCGGCACACTCCCGACATCGTGCGACATCGCTTCAGTCTTGGTCATCCGCCGGGCTCTCGACAGGAGCCGAATCGCCGAACATCGAAGCACGAAGATCAGGTTGTACGGACGGCCGTCGACCGCCGGCCCAGAGCTCACCACGAAGGATCCGGCGTTCAGCGCGTTGCCGGTGGAATCCGGGTCTCATTCGGCGGGACCGGGAACGGTTTTCACATGGTGACGCGACGGGCCGTGCTGAACCGGCGTTGGTAGGCGGCGGGGCTGATCGACATCCTCCTGGCGAAGAGCGTGTCGAAGGCCGGTTCCGAGGAGACGGCGCCCTCGACCGCGATCCGGACCCCGAGGTTCGATGTGACGTCCGCGCCGGCCGGCGACAGCAGCACGATCCGGTAGTCGGCGCCGAACCGGTTCGCCTCCTTGAACACCTGCGCGGGACCGGCAACGTCCAGCAGCGTCACTCCGTCGTAGACGAGGATCGCGACGCGATGGGGGCCAGCGTTCACCGCTCCGGTCCCTTTGTAGCCGGATCCGCGGGGTCAGCGATCCGTTCCCGCGGCACTGGCCTCAGTCCGGTCGGCGGAACAGAAGGCCCGGGCACCGTCTATTGGTAGCACGCTCCTACCGGAGATGACGGGGATCCTCGTGGGCGGGGTAACTCACGTCACGACTATTGCCGGTAACAAACTCCGCGGAATCTCGTCCCGCAACCGATGCCCGGTTGACCCATGCTCCCAACCCGGCATTCCGGTCCGGATATGAGTGATTCCTGGCCGGACGAGGGCGGCGACGACGACGATCGGTGGGCAGCATGGAGGTCAGACACACGGTCCGCACACATACCGCGGAAGGTCAGAGATCATGTCAGAGGTCATCGCGGGGTTGGAGATTCCTGAGACAGCGGCGGTCGCCGAAGCGACCAGGCGTATCCAGGAGACGACCAGCCCCCTCATCTACCACCACTCCCGACGGGTCTTCTTCTTCGGCCTGATTCACGCTGACCGGCTTGGCGTGAAACCGGACCCGGAACTGCTCTATCTGGCGGCCATGTTCCACGACACCGGCCTGCTGACTCCCTTTTCCGACGTCGAGCAGCGCTTCGAAGTCGATGGCGCCGACCACGCGCGCACGTTCCTCCTGGAACGGGGTTTCTCGACGGCCGCGGCCGAGACCGTGTGGACGGCGATCGCGCTGCACACCACGCCGGGCATCCCCGACCGGATGGCCCCGGAAATCGCGACCACGTACCTCGGTGTCCTGACCGACGTGCTCGGCCTGGGCCTGGACGGACTGGAACACGATCAGCTGGGCGAAATCCTCGCCGTCCATCCGCGAGGGGACTTCAAGAACGAGTTTCTGCGAGCCTACGTCGACGGGCTGAAGAACCGCCCCGAAACCACGAACGGCACCGTGAACTCCGACGTGCTCGAACACTTCATCCCCGGCTTTCAGCGCGTGACGACGGTCGAGCGAATCGTCGGATCGCCCTGGCCGAGCTGATTGGACACCGGCTCACCAGCGCACCGACGACGGGCGATCAGCAAGCCGAGCCCCCCACAACCACTCCATACCGACGAACCTTCCTGGAAAGGAATCGAGCATGCGAGCGATCACCGTGAGAGACCGTGACGCGGGTGTCGGCGGCCTCACCCTGACCGACATGCCCTACCCGCACGCTGCGGAGAACGACGTCATCGTGCGCGTGCACGCCGCAGGCTTCACACCCGGAGAGCTCGACTGGCCTGCAACGTGGTCCGATCGGGCCGGTCGGGACCGGACACCCACCATCCCCGGGCACGAACTGTCCGGAGTCGTGGTCGAGCTCGGCTACGGAACCACCGGCCTCACCGTGGGCCAGCGGGTGTTCGGACTGACCGACTGGGCCCGCAACGGATCGCTGGCCGAATACACCGCGGTGGAGGCTCGCAACCTCGCTCCCCTCGCGGCCGACATCGACCACACCGTGGCCGCCGCGCTGCCCATTTCCGGACTGACCGCATGGCAGGGACTGTTCGACCACGCCCATCTCACGACCGGCCAGACCGTCCTCATTCACGGCGCCGCGGGCGGCGTGGGCTCGATCGCCGTTCAACTTGCGCGGGAGGTGGGCGCCCGCGTGATCGGCACCGGCCGAGCCGACGACCGTGACGTCGCGCTCGGCCTCGGCGCGCAGACCTTCCTCGACCTGCACGCCGACGATCTGCGGCGCGTCGGCGAGGTGGACGTGGTGTTCGACGTCATCGGCGGCGACATCCTCGTGCGATCGACCGAGCTGGTGCGTCCGGGCGGCACCATCGTCACGATCGCCGTGCCACCCACGGTGCAGCCCAAGGACGGGCGAGCCATCTTCTTCGTCGTCGAACCGGATCGCGCCCGGCTGACCGACCTCGCCCAACGCCTCCGTACCGGACGGCTCAACCCCATCGTCGGCGGCGTGCGACCGCTCTCCGAAACGGCGTCCGTGTTCGCGCGCCACCGCCGCATGCCCGGCAAGACGATCATTCAGGTCGCGGACGAGTGACTACGCTCCGGCGGGTCCTCGAACCGACGCCTCGAAAAGCTCACCGGCCGCGAGCACTCCGTGCTGTCAGGCGCTGCTTCGCACGAAGGTCTCCTCGCCCCATGATCCGTCGTCAGCGTCCAGCCGGATGATCAGCCGGTCGCTGGCGCAGCGGTACGACCCCTCCGAATCCGCCATCACCGAGCTGATGTCCAGCTCCCTGGCGCCGACCCGTACCACGTTGACGTCACCTGCCGTCACGCCGTCACGCTGCCGGTACCGGCCGTCTTCGGCCGTCCACCGATACGTCTGTATGCCCCGCCGGACGTTGCGCACGGTGTGGCCGTTGAGGGAGCCCTCGGCGACGGCCAGGTCGAACAGGTCCGTAGCGGTGCCGTCCGTCCGGTAGGCGCTGGCGAAGCCGGTCTCCGGACCGCTGGTGAGGTCCACGCTGGCGTCCTGCCGCAGCCCGGCCATCGTGCCCAGCGGTGAGTCGGCGGGGACCGGCAGGTGGTAGCGACCGGAGGCAAGCCGCCACACCCCGACGAGGCAGCCATCTTGTCCGGTCGCTGCCGCCCGCCCAGGATTCCGGTGTACGGCGGCGGAGGCGCCGAGCAGCGTCAGGACGGCGGCCCCGGAGATCAGCCACCGGCGGTGTCGGGCGCGCCCGACCGCGGACAGCGCCGCCACCGCGGCGCCGAGCGCCGCCGCGACGGTCGCGAACACCGGCGCGACAAGCAGGGCGTGACTGATCGCCCGCACCACGAGGACCTGCTCGGTAGGGCGGACGCAGCCGGGCCCCGCGGCGGTGCCCAGGCAGGGCAGCGCCGCCGTGACGGCCACCAGCACCGGTAGCAGAAGCAGCCCCGCCGCGCCGGCGGCGAGTAGCGCGTGCCACATCGACAGCCGCCGATTGGCCACCGCGACCGTCGCGACCGTCGCCTCGACCAGCGTGACCGGCAGCAGCGTGTGGCCGTCGACCAGACTCCGCAGCGCCGCCGGCCCGAGCCCCGGGTCCCGGGCCCCGACCGCGATGCCGACCACCACCAGAGGCAGCGCCGCCGCGCCGACGGCCCCCGCGACGATGCCGAGCCGCAACGCCCGCCGGGTCGCGTGCCGGTCGGCCAGGACCGGATGCAGCGCGGCGGCCAGTGGCAGCGCGAGCAGGTACGGGGCGTGGTCGGCCAGCATGCGCACGTACCAGCCGAGGGTGTCCACCAGGGTGAGTACCGTGACGTGTTCGGGATGACCCTCGCGTGCGGCGAGCACCCGGAGCATGCTCACCTCGGCGTCCACCGACCACGCGTCCAGAACCAGGATCGACGCCACGAACGCGGCGATGAGCACGGCCGTGGCCGTGGCGGCGCCGGCCCACGCCAGACGGGTACGGCCCGCGTCGGTCACCGGGAGCCGCCGCAGGTGCGCCCGAGCGCCGAGGGCCACCCAGCGGCCGAGCAGGACCCCACCGGCGATCCCGAGCACGGCCCACGCCAGCTCGACCCACCAGGCCGGCCGGTCGCTGGCGTACCGCGCCGACCAGGCCAGCCGGCGGCCCACGAGCAGCCCGGCGGCCAGTGCGGCGCCGAACAGACCGCCCCCGGCCGCCGTGCCGCCACCGTGCCGCGCCCACCAGGCCGACCGCCACAGCGCGCCGGTGGTGACCAGGGCCAGCGGCACGCCGAGCAGCAGCCCCACCAGGAACGCGCCACCGGTGAGCGGATCAGGACCGCCGAGGGTGCGTGGCAGTTGCGACATCAGGTCCGTCAGCGGTGGCGCGGCGATCCCGGCGGCCAGGCCGGCGCCCAACGCCTCGACAGGGCGGGCAGAGACCCGACGCACCGGTCGGTCCAGTTCGTCGGCGCGCGCCCGGGCCAGCGGCTGGAACCGGAACATGGCGGCGAGGCGGGACCAGCGTCCGTCGCGGACGGGTTTGGTCGCGAGCAACGCCCGGATGGTCGCCGCGTCGGCCCCGGTCAGCCGGGCGTCCGCGGCGAACTCCCGGGCCCGCAGCACGGACCAGGCCGAGACCTGCACCACCAGCGCGAACGCCGCCAACCGCCAGGCGTCACCAAGCAGGTGCGTGGCGGGCACGGCGCCCGCGTAGTTGACCGCGACGGGCACGAGCACGGCCAGCGGGAAGGCCCAGGCCAGCGCGATGGTCAGCCGGGTCAGGGTCACGTCCGCGTTGCGTAGGTGGGCCAGTTCGTGCAGTACGACCGCCCGGAACACGCCCGGGGCCACCCGGTGGGCGTGCACGAGTCCCAGGTCGAGCCGGACGTAGCGGACGGGGAACGCGCCGAAGGTGTTGCCGCTGACCCGTGCGGAACGCGACACCACGAACGTCGGCGCGCGGCGCAGCCCCGCCTCGCGTACCAGATCGGACAGGTCCGCCCGCAGCGCTTCCGTGCCCGGCGTCCGGTCCAGGCGGCGCAGGTCGCGCAGCCGGCGTTCGCACTACGGCGCAGCCAGGTAGATCGCGGCTGTCACCACCGCCAGCACGGCCATCCCGACGAGCATCTGACGGACCGCGTCGGCGTGCAGCGTGCCGAGACAGTTTCGCACCGCCGCCGCCGACTCCTCGTTGACCGTGCCGGCCCGCACGTCGATCGGCGGCCGGCAGCCCGCGCAGTCCGTCGATGCACTCGGCCCGCTGGCGGGTGAGCGCCGCGTCGATGAGCACCGTCTGCCAACCGAACACGCTCGTACCGACGACCGCGGTCACCACGGCGACGAACCGGCCGAGGGCCGGTGACGGCAGCGGAGGGGGCACCCCGGCCAGGGCGGGGCCGGCTGTCGTGTCACTCACCGTCGATGTTCCCGCCGTCCACCCCGAACCGGGCGACGAACGCCTCGCGCACCGCGTCGCGCAGCACCGCGACCTGGTCCTCGGTGAGCGCCCAGCGCGGGTCGCGCGCTGCGGCCGTGACCGCCTCCTCGATACGCAGCACCTGACCGGGGCGCAGCCGCACCGTCCGCGGCGGCGCCTCGCCCGGGCGGCTGGCACGCCACCGCCGGCCGAGCCGGCGCAACCCTCCGCGCACCGCGTCCGTGGCCTGCGCCTGCACCGCGTCGCGCAACCCGGCGAGCGCGACGCCGGTCAGCACCATCACGTACGGCAGCAGCGGCTCAACGACCTCCGGGAAGCCCCCGCCGCCGGCCTCGCCGCCCCCCACCCGCAGAAGATCGCGCGGGTCGTCCCGCCACCGCGACGGCCGACGCTGGTACGCCGGTTGCAGAAACACCAGCAGCGGCTCCTCCTGCGGAGCCACCGCCCGGATGGCCAGGCGGACGAGATCCTCCTCGACGCCGCCGCCGGCGGCCTGCCTGGTCGGGCTCATTGCGATCGTGTCTCCTGGCAGGTGGGTCGGGGCGCGGTGCGACGATCACGTTAGGGCCGGGCGCCCGATCAGCGCGATCAGCAATCAGACAGTCACGGTTGGTGAGATGGATGGTTTACCGCCCTCGGACCTCTGGTCAGTTCGGGTAGCCATCGGGGTTTTCGTCCCGATTCATCGACCTGTCGATGGTGTTGATGAAACGATGGGACGCGTGGGAGCTGCGAAAACTGCGATGCCTGCTATCTCGCCACTGGCTGGCGAGCCGATCAAGCGTGCCGATGCCGAGCGGCTCGCGGGGGTGCTGAAGGCATTCGCCGATCCAGCCCGGCTGCGACTGCTCAGTCTGATCCAGTCCGCGCCGGAGGGCGAGGCGTCCGTGAGTGACCTCACCGCGCCGCTGGGGCTCTCCCAGCCGACCGTGAGTCATCACCTCAGGATCCTCACCGAGGCCGGCCTGCTCGAGCGCGAGAAGCGCGGCGTCTGGGCGTACTACCGCCTGGTGCCGTCCGCGATCGCGACGATCGCGGAACTGCTGACGCCCCCTCGCAAGCGGGCGACGAAGAAGACCCGCTGAGCGGCACTGTCGGAGGCCACGCCGTCGTCGAGAGTCGGCGGTGTCGCGGCTCGCCGGTCAGCTCGGTGTTCGTCTGCCCGTCCGGTACGACCAGATGGCGGCGGGGCCGCCGCCGTCCTTGGACGGCAGCGGCCCCGGGTGGTACGGCCCGACGTCAGCGCCGGTCGGTCGTTCCGTTCCGTGCGGCGTCGACGGACACCTGGTCGAAGGCCGGTGCGCCGTCGACCGCGTCGGCGGCGACGGCCGCCGACGTGGCGCTGTCCGGCAGGTCCAGGCTGGTCCGCAGGGTGACCGGCTTGAGCAGGAGCGCGGCGATGACGCCGACCACCGCGATGGCGGCGGAGATGAGGAAGATGTGTCCTGTGGCGTCGCCGTACGCGGCCCGGACGATGTGCTGGATCCCCTCGGGCAGAGCGGTGATGTTGAGATTGCTGCTGCCACCGGCGCTGTCGGAGGCGGGGATCCCGGCGGCGGTGAGGTCGCGGGTGATCTGGTCGGTGACCCGGTGGGCGAGGACGGCGCCGAGCACCGAGACGCCGATGGTGCCGCCGAGCGACCGGAAGAAGGCGACGCTGGAGCTCGCCGCGCCGATGTCCTTGAGGGAAACCGTGTTCTGGACGGCGAGAACCAGGTTCTGCATGGTCATGCCGACGCCGGTGCCGACGATGAACATGGCGGCGCCGACCAGGACGAGCGACGTCTCGTGGTCGATGGTGCCGAGCAGCGCGAACCCGGCGACCAGAATGATCGAACCGGCGACGATGTACGGCTTGATCCTCCCGGTCTTGGTGATCAACCGGCCGGCGATGATCGAGGAGCCTAGGACCCCCGCCATCATCGGGATGGTGAGCAGGCCTGCCTCGGTCGGGCTGTAGCCGCGGCCGATCTGGAAGTACTGGCCGAGGAAGACGGCGCCGCCGAACATGGCCATGCCGACCGCGAGGCTGCCGAGGATGGCCAGCGCGGTGGTGTGCTGGCGCACGATACTGAGCGGGACGACCGGCTCGGCCGCCCGCGACTCGACCCAGACCGCCAGGGCGAGCAGGATGAGCGCGCCGCCGACCATGGCCACGGTCTGCCAGGAGAACCAGGCGAACGAACCGTCGACGAAGGAGATCCAGATCAGCAGCACGCTGACGCCGGCGGCGATCAGGCTGGCACCCAGATAGTCAATCTTGACGTTTTCCCGCCGCAGGGTGGGCAGGTGCAGGGTGGCCTGGAGCAGGATCAGCGCGATGATGGCGACGGGCACGCCGACGAAGAAGCACCAGCGCCAGCCGAGCCAGGACGTGTCGACGATGAGGCCGCCGAGCAGTGGGCCGCCGACCGTCGCGACCGCCATGACGCCGCCGAGGTAGCCGTTGTAGCGCCCCCGCTCGCGCGGCGGGATCATGGCGGCGATCGCCACCTGGACGAGGGCCTGCAGACCGCCAACCCCGATGCCCTGGAACGCGCGGGCGGCGATGAGCTGGCCGGCGCTCTGCGAGAAGCCCGCAACGACGGAGCCGAGCAGGAAGACCACGATGGCGACCTGGATGAGGATCTTCTTGTTGAACAGGTCGGCCAGCTTGCCCCAGATCGGGGTGGTCGCGGTCGCGGTGAGCAGGGTCGCGGTGACCACCCAGGTGTACTGGTTCTGCGAGCCGTTCAGCGCTCCGATGATCTTCGGTAGAGCGGTCGAGACGACGGTGCTGCTCAACATCGCGACGAACAGCACCAACAGCAGGCCGCTGAGCGCCTCGAGCGTCCGCCGATGGGTCATCGGCTCAGCGCCGGTCATGGTGGTGGGTGCGCTCATCGCGCGGCCTCCAGCTTGTCGTGGTTTGCGAGTGCGACCTCGATGTCGCGGGTGAACCGGTCGAGTGCGGCGCTCAGCGCCTCCACCTCGCCGGGAGTCCAGTCGGCGAGTGCCCGCTCGAGCAGCTCGCCGTACCAGCTGTGGGTGTCGGCCAGGGCGATCCGGCCGGCGGGGGTGATCGCCAGGAGGCTCGCCCGCTTGTCGGTCGGATCGGGCCGCCGTTCGATCAGGTCGTGCGCGACGAGCGCGGCGACGGAGCGGCTGACCGTCGACGGGTCGAGCCGGGTGCGCTGAGCCAGTTCATGGGCGTGGCAGCCGCTGGACAGCTGGTCGATATGCCGGAGAATCCCGACCAGGCCCAGTGGAACGGCCGGCCGCTCGTCAGCCCGACGCTGTCTCAGCAACCGGACAGTCCGCACCAGGCCGTGCAGTCGAAGGCCGAACTCACGAACGGCGTTGTCCACGTCTGCTCCCACCCCCGGTTGTTGGTTGCCCCAAGCAAGCATCTACCGATCTTGCACAACAGGCAAGTTTGCCCATTGAGAAGCGCGTCACCCCACGTACGCTGAGGGCGATGGACGAGACCACCGGGCTACGGGAGCGCAAGAAGGCGGCCACCCGCCTCGCCCTGCACGAGGCCGCCCTGCGCCTCGCCGCCGAACAGGGGCCCGACGCCGTGACAGTCGAAGCGATCGCCGACGCGGCGAACGTCTCCCGGCGGACGTTCTCCAACTACTTCTCCAACAAGGAAGAGGCCCTCTTCCACGGCGACACCACGCGCCTGCACAGGCTGTTGCAGCTGATCCGCGAGCGGCCCGCCAGCGAGCCGCCGTGGACAGCACTGAGCCGGGCGGCCGAACGCTTCGCCGAGGAGGCGTTCGGCGATCGCGACCACGCCTGGCTGACCCGACGCCGGCAGCTGCGCGGGCACCCTGGCCTGGCCGCACAGCAGGTCGCGGCGTACACCGCGATCGAGCGCGAGCTGGCCGGCGACCTCGCACACCGGCTCACCGGCGCCGACGTGGCACTGCGTTCCCGCCTCCTGGCCGCGACCTTCCTGGCCATCCTGCGCGTCGCCGTCCAGCACTGGATCAACCACCCGGGCGGCCAACTGCAGCGGACCATCCGGACCGCGCTCGCCGAAGCCACTCCCCCGACAGGTCACCGGACGCTCACGGGCGACTAGGGCGCGTTTCAGACGAGCGCCCGACCGGCGGCATGCCCGGAGGGGTCCTGGGGATCCGGGTACGCCACCGAGGCGGCCACGGCGGCCCTGCGGTTCGGCTTCGTCGACCGCGGCCTGCCGCCGCCGCGTCAGCTCCCGGCTCTCGTGCGGGCCGGGAGCTGACGCCTTCGTCGGCGGCGATCGTCCGATTAGTGGCATTCTTTCCCGCATGGCCGAACGGATCGATCTGCCGCTTGCCGATGCCGAACTGGCCGCCTTCATCGAGGCCGGTCGGCGGAACCCCGGCCCTCCTGCCAGAGCTGTGGGAGCGGCGGAGCTACGGCGCGCGCAACGGCTCCGTGTCGAAGCCCGACCCCCAGGCCCGGAGATCGCCTGGGTTGAGGACCTGACGGTCGGTGCGACGGATGTGCGAACCCGCCTCTACCGGCCATCGGCGGCGACTCGGCCGCTGGTGGTGTTCCTCCACGGCGGGATGTGGACGATCGGCGATCTTGAGTCGCACGACCGGGCGTGCCGCCGTCTGGCGGTCAAGACCGGGACGGCGGTACTGAGCGTGGACTTCCGTCGAGCGCCGGAGCACCCGTGGCCGGCGGCCGTCGATGACTGCGTTGATGTGCTCCGATGGGCCTCGACCAGCGGGGGTTCGAGCGCTGGCATCGGTGGCCCGACAGTCGTCATGGGCGACAGCTCGGGCGGGAACCTCGCCGCGCTCACCTGCCTGCGCCTGCGCGATGAAGGCGGACCACTGCCCGCCGCCCAGATCCTGCTGTATCCCAACACCGATCTGACGCTCTCCTATCCGAGTGTGCGGACGTACGCCACGGGTTGGGGCCTGAACGCCGACGACGTCGCGTGGGGGGCTGAGCAGTGGGTCCCGGACCCCTCTCAGCGCGCCGACCCCGACGTCAGTCCGGTGTTCACCGCCGACCTTCGTGGGCTACCGCCCGCCGTTGTCGTCACCACGGAGCACGATCCGCTTCGAGATGAGGGCGACGCCTACGCGGCTCGGCTGGCGGCCGCCGGCGTTCCGGTCACCCATCGCTGCGAGCCGGCGATGGTGCACGCATTCCTCACCCTCGATACCGTCTCACCCGCCGCGGCGGCGGCCGGAGACCGGGTCTTCGCCGACGTCGCCGATCTGGTCGACCGCCTCCGGTGATGTCGCATCCGGCGGGCCTTGAGACGCTCCACCGAGATGTCGGCGCCTGCGTCGCGGCCGGGATACTGGCCGCTGTGACGATCAAGGCGCTGATCCTCGACTTCGACGGCCTGCTGATGGATACGGAGACCACGCTGCTGGAAAGTTGGCGGTGTGAGTGGCGTCGGCACGGTTTGCAGCTCGACCCGGCAGGCTTCTTCGCCGATCATGGTGGCGACGCGAACGAGACGCGTTACGCCGCGCTCGAAGCGGCGGTCGGGCTGACCTACGACCGCGCGTCCAGCCACGCGCTGCGGATGGCGCACCGCGCAGAACTGAACTCGGCGCTGGAGCCGGCGCCCGGCATCGTCGGATGGCTGGACCGGGCCGCAGAGCTGGGGCTGCGGCTCGCCGTGGCGAGCAGTTCCCCGATCACTCATGTGGGCCCCATGCTGGAAAACGCGGGGCTGCTGGCGCGGTTCGAGGTGGTGGCAACCGGCGAGGAGGTGCCGGCGCACAAGCCGGACCCAGCCGTCTATCTGCTGGCGCTGGATCGGCTCGGGCTGCCCGCGGATGAGGCGGTCGCCTTCGAGGACACCGCGCACGGCGTGGCCGCGGCACATGCCGCTGGGCTTCGCTGTGTCGCGGTGCCGAACCCACACGCGGACCACGCCCGCTTCACGGCCGCGGACCTCCTGCTGCACAGCGCCGCGGACCTGTCCCTGGACGCGCTCCTGGCCAGACTCGCGCGGTGCGCGAGCCGTCCCCCAACAGCGTGAGTCGGCCCACACCAGGGGAATTCGCAGATGCCTCGCTGGTCGCGGTCGCACCGCTTCCGCCAGGACCGCGGCCGTTCATTGGCCGTTGTTCAGCCTGATCACCTTCGCCACCTCGCTCAGATCGTTGTCCAGCTGGTGATCGCGTCGGGGCAGCCGATGCAGCTGCGCCTGCGGGATGACGCGCGCGTACAGGTCGGCATGCGACGGTGGGGCAGTGTCGTCCTGGAGCCCATGGAACACATGTACCGGCACGCCTTGCGGCAGCCTCGCGCCGAGGTTGTGCGGCAGCTCGAACTCGTCGCCGGGCCAGCCGCCCGCGCCGACGAACGGAGCGGCGATCAGCACGATCGCCCTGAGCTTCCGCTCCGGTGGCCGCTCGGCGAGCGCGTTGATGAGGATCGTCCCGCCCACCGAATGGCCCGCGACGACCGCCCCGCCGTCCAAGGCCGCGATCTCCCGCCGGATGGCCGCGCTCCAGGTGGCGTAGCTCGGGTCGTCCTCGTCGGGCATGCGCGGGTAGCGGACCTCGTACCCGTCCCCGAGCTCCCGCCTCAGGCTGTCGACCAGCTCGTTGTCCCATTCGTCGTGCGTGCCGGCGCCGCCGCCCTGGATGAACAAGATCTGCCCGGTCCCCGCCATGACGATCGTCTCCCACACATCCTGCTGTCCGTGCTCGGCGTTGACCACTACTGAGGGTCGACGCGTGCGGCATCCGAGATGGTTCAGCGGCCGGAGTGGGGCATCGCCTGCGGGCAGACCAGCGACCGGCCTCGCGGAGGTGGAGAACTCGCCGCGCCACCGCTTGCCGGGAACGGCATCATCCCACAGCGGCAAGTGGTCCCACTTGAACGTATATCGCACCGCGGGGCTTGCCGCAAGACCCCGGTCCTGCCGCAGAATCGTCGGCCGGAGCCGAGAACGGACGAGGAAATGGGGCACGACGTGGGTCTGACGTTGTCGATGCGGAGGACGGCTGCCTCGGAGGTATCACGATGATCGAGCAGTACGTATTGGGCTTCCAGGAGGTCGACGAGACGCAGGTCGCGATCGTCGGCGGCAAGGGCGCGCACCTGGGAGC
Organism: Micromonospora sp. NPDC005087; assembly: GCF_042872965.1. Classification (NCBI taxonomy): domain Bacteria; kingdom Bacillati; phylum Actinomycetota; class Actinomycetes; order Micromonosporales; family Micromonosporaceae; genus Micromonospora; species Micromonospora sp. NPDC005087. Next base: position 968,540 of record NZ_JBIALB010000001.1, read on the forward strand.
GTTGTCGCGGATCGACGGCATCCGCGTACCGGACGGCTTCTGCGTGACGACGGACGCCTTCCGGCGGATCATGGCCGAGGCGCCGTCGATCGACGATCGGCTCGACTGGTTGTCGCGTCTGGACCCGGACGACCGGGCGGCGGTCCGCGAGCTCAGCGCGGAGATCCGCCGGGCCATCGAGGGGGTCGTCCTCCCCGATGATGTGGCGGGGGCGATCACCCGGGCTCTCACTCAGCTCGGTGAGCGAGCTGCCTACGCCGTCCGGTCCAGCGCGACGGCCGAGGACCTGCCGACGGCCTCCTTCGCCGGCCAGCAGGACACGTACCTGAACGTCATGGGGCTGGCGGCGATCCTTCAGCAGGTCAGCCGGTGCTGGGCCTCGCTCTTCACCGAGCGGGCCGTGACCTACCGTCAGCGCAACGGCATCGACCACCGCGGCGTCCACATGGCCGTTGTCGTGCAGAGAATGGCCTTCCCGCAGGCGGCCGGCGTCCTGTTCACGGCCGACCCCGTCACGTCCAACCGGAAGGTCGCCTCCGTGGAGGCCAGCTTCGGCCTCGGCGAGGCACTGGTCTCCGGGCTGGTGAACGCGGACGCCTACCAGGTGCGGGACGGGAAGATCATCGACAGGGCGATCGCCACCAAGCGGCTGGCCATCCACGCCCTGCCGACCGGCGGGACGACGGAGCAGGCGATCGACCCGCAGCGGCAGGAGCAGGCGGCGCTGACGGACGCACAGGTCGTGCGGCTCGTGCAGCTCGGGCGACGGATCGAGGCACACTTCGGCCACCCCCAGGACATCGAGTGGTGCCTGGTCGACGATGACTTCCAGATCGTCCAGAGCCGGCCGATCACCACGCTGTTCCCCGTCCCGGAGACCGGCGACGGAGAGAACCACGTCTACCTCTCCGTTGGTCATCAGCAGATGATGACCGACCCCATGAAGCCACTGGGTGTCTCCATGTGGCAGCTGACGGCCATGGCGCCGATGCAGGAGGTCGGCGGGAGGCTGTTCGTCGACGTCACCCGGCGCCTGGCCTCGCCCGCGAGCCGCGCCGGTTTCCTGGAGATGGCGGGCAGGGACGATCCGCTGACCAGGGACGCGCTGGAGACCGTCCTCGACCGCCACGACTTCGTCCCGGCGCTCCCGGACACCGGCCCCGGCGGGCCGCCGGTCGGCGGCGCGCCCGCGCCGATCGAGACCGACCCGGCCATCGTCACCGAGCTGATCGAATGCAGCCAGGTGTCCATCGCCGCCCTGCGGAGCAACATCCGGGCGAAGACCGGACCGGCGCTGTTCGACTTCCTGTTGGAGGCCCTCGACGAGCAGAAGCGGGTCCTCAGTGATCCATTGAGCATGCAGGCGATCATGGCCGGACTGCAGGCCACCTGGTGGCTCAACGACCGGCTGTGGGAATGGCTGGGCGAGAGGAACGCGGCCGACACCCTGACCCTGTCCGCCCCCGGCAACGTCACGTCGGAGATGGGGCTGGCGCTGCTCGACGTCGCGGACGTGATCCGCCCACATCCGGAGGTGGTGGCGTTCCTGCAGGGTGTCGAGGACGAAGGCTTCCTGGACGAGCTGCCGAAGCTCGCGGGCGGGACCGAAGCGCGCGACGCCATCGAGGCCTACCTTGAGCGGTACGGCATGCGCTGCGTCGGCGAGATCGACATCACGAGGCCGCGTTGGCGCGAACGTCCCAGCACGCTCGTGCCCGTCCTCCTGGACAACGTCCGGAACTTCGAGCCGGGCGCCGCCAGGCGACGCTTCGAGCAGGGACGCCAGGAGGCGGAGAAGAAGACGCAGGAGGTGCTCGAACGTCTCCGGGCACTGCCGGACGGAGAGCGCAAGGCCGACGAGACCAAGCGGATGATCGACCGGGTCCGGACCTTCATCGGCTACCGGGAGTACCCGAAGTACGCCATCATCAGCCGCTACCTCGTCTACAAGCAGGCCCTGCTGGAAGAGGCCGAGCGCCTCGTGCGGGCCAACGTGCTCCGTGCGAGGGAGGACCTCTTCTACCTCACGTTCCAGGAACTTCACGACGTCGTACGCACGAACCAGGCGGATGATCAGCTCATCAACCGGCGGAAGGAGGCGTTCAGGTCGTACCAGACGCTCACGACGCCCCGGGTGCTCACGTCCGAGGGTGAGGGAATCAGCGGGGCGTACCGGCGCGAGGACGTGCCGGCCGGCGCGCTGGTGGGCCTCCCGGTCTCCGGCGGGATCGTCGAGGGGCGGGCTCGCGTCATCCTGGACCTGGCCGAGGCCGCTCTCGAACCAGGCGACATCCTGGTCACCGCCTACACCGACCCGAGCTGGTCGCCCCTGTTCGTCGCGATCGAGGGTTTGGTGACGGAGGTGGGCGGTCTCATGACCCACGGGGCGGTGATCGCCCGCGAGTACGGCCTGCCCGCCGTCGTCGGTGTGGCGAATGCGACCAGGCTGATCCGGGACGGGCAGCGGATCCGCGTGCACGGCACCGACGGGTACGTCGAGATCCTGCCGTGACTGACCACAGACCAAGGAGATCCCACCAGCCCTGGTCGAGGTGACCGGCGGGAAGCTTCTACTCGTTCAGCGCTTGCGGCCTACCCCGCCGAAGGCGTCGATGTCGGCGGGTGTGTCGACCGCGTCGTCGGGTCGCCACTTCGGGCACGGCACGACGCCCGGCTCCACCAGGTCCAGGCCCTCGAAGAACCCGGCGATCTGGTCGGGCGAGCGCAGCGTGTACGGCGTCGCCCCGGTGTCGTTGTAGTCGTCCTGCGCCTGCTGCATCTCGGGGCTGATCAGGCTGGTGCCGTCGTTGAGTGAGAGGTAACTGCCGGCCGGCAGGGCCGCCAGCAGGTGCCGCGTGACCGACCGGGCCGTTTCGTAGTCGGGCACGTGGCCCATGACGCCGCTGAGGATGAGGCCGATCGGCTGCTGGAAGTCGAGCGTCTTGCCGGCCTCGGCGATGACCGCGGCGGGATCGCGCAGGTCGGCGTCGATGTAGGCGGTCCTGCCCTCGGCCGTGCTGACCAGCAGCGCGCGGGCGTGCACCAGCACCAGCGGGTCGCTGTCGACGTAGACGATCCGCGCGTCCGGCACGATCCGCTGGGCCACCTCATGGGTGTTGTTGGCCGTCGGCAGCCCCGTGCCGACGTCGAGGAACTGGCGGATGCCCGCCTCACCGGCGAGGAACGCGATCGAGCGAACCAGGAACTGTCGGGAGGCACGGGCAACATCAACGACGCCGGGAAAGACCTGCCGGTACTGGTCGCCAGCCGCGCGGTCGACCTCGAAGTTGTCCTTGCCGCCAAGCCAGTAGTTCCAGATCCGCGCCGAATGCGGCACCGACGTGTCGATCCTCTGCTGCACGTCGACCTCGCCAACCTCGGGCCGGTCGGTCGCCTGCGAGTCCATGGTCACGACGAACCCCTCATCTCGACTGCGTACGCGAATCGGCGCTATCGGGGAAGTAGCCGCCCGCAATCGTGCCACGGTATAGAAGGCAGGCGATCCGCGCCACCACCCGGCCATTTCCCAGCCCCCTCACCCGGCTTCACGCGAAACGCCTGCTGTCTCTGGTTGGCGACCGGCCGCTGCCAGGTCGAGGTCGGGCACCGGAGCGGAATCGGGGCGGCGGGGCAGCAGCAGCGGGCTGGCGAGGATGAGCACTCCGGCGGCGGCGATGGCCGTACGCGCGCTGGTGACCTCGGCGAGCAGCCCGCCCAGCGCGCTGAGGATGGCGATGGCGGCGCTGCTGCTGATCGACCATGCCGACAGGGTGCGGGCGATGCGGTCGCGGGGCGTGTGTTCAAGGCGATAGGTGGCCAGCACCGGGTTGTACAGGCTCATGCTGATGATGATCGCGAGCTCGACGGCCATCACGGTCGCGAGGCCGACGACACCGGGCTGGACGAAGGCGAGGCCGATCAGCCAGACCGACCGCAGCGTGCCGACCGCGCGGAGGATCCGGTGCTGGCCGTACCGCGCCACGACACCGCGGGCGAGGCGGGAGCCGATGAGCCCGCCGACGCAGGGTACGGCGAAGGCGAGGCCGTACTGCCAGGGCGGGAATCCGAGCTCGCGGAGCAGTAGCACGGCCAGCAGCGGCTCCGTGGCCATGATCAGTCCGCTGACGAGCAGTTGGTTGAGGTAGAGCGCCCGCAGGCCGGGATGGGCAAGGAGGTGTCGCCAGCCGTCGAGCAACTCGTTGGCCCGGACCCGGCGCCTGCCGGTTGGGTGCGGGTGTTCCTCTCGGCCGCGGATCGCCGTGATGCCCAGCGCGGACAACAGATAGCTGAGTGCGTCGGCCATCACGGTGGTGACCGGCCCGAGCAGGCCGATCGCCGCGCCGCCCAGCGGCGGCCCGACCGCGATGGAGCTCCACGTCGTCGACTCGAACCGCGCGTTGGCCACGAGCAGGTCGTCCGGCCTGACGAGGGCCTTGAGGTAGGCGCCGCTGGCCGCGTTGAAGGCAATCTTGGCCGCGGCCACCACGGCCGAGACCACCAGGAGCTGGACGAAACTGAGCATGCCGAAGGCGTAGCCGACCGGGATCGTCATGATGATCGCGAACCGGGCCAGGTCCATCGCGATCATCACCGGTCGCTTGCGGCGAAACTCCACCCACGGCGCGAGGGGCAACGCGATCAGCGCGCCCACCGCCGGCCCCACCGCGGACAACACGGACACCTGGGCGGGGCTGGCATCCAACACCAGCACGGCGATCAGCGGGAACGCACCGAACCCCAGCCCCGAGCCGTAGGCGCTGGCCGCGTAGGCCGCCCACAGCCATCCGAACTGCCGACCCAGGGATCGTCTGACCACGCTCCGCGCCTCCCGTCCGAACAACCGGCCGTTGATCGCTCTGAGCAGACCAGGGCCTGGAAGACGGGTCAAACAACGGCACGGGTGGGTGAGGGGTGGATCACGAGTACATCAGGTGCAGCGTCATCCCGGCGTCGGCGTGCGCCAGGTTGTGGCAGTGGTTGGCCCACATCCCGGGGTTGTCGGCCCGGAACGCCACCTTCCACACGTCGCCGGGGCGTACGTCGAAGGAGTCCAGCCACAATGGGCTCCCGGTCGCCGGCTCACCGTTGCGGGACAGCACCAGGACGTGATGGCCGTGCAGATGCCACGGGTGCACGATCTGGGACCTGTTGACGATCGTGAAGGTGACGATGTCGCCGAAGCGTACGACCTGCGACGGGATGTCCGGGGCGGCCGCGCCGTTGACGGTGTGGGCGTATCGCGGAAGCAGTCCCCGCAGGTCGAGGCCACGGTCGAGAACGAGGGTGAACTCCCGGTCCACCCGGGTCCACGGCACCGGGGAACCGACGCCGTAGGTGAGCGGGTCCAGCACCGGCCACGCGCCGGTCGCCGCCGACACCGGTCCGGTCGAGTGGACCTGCCGTCCGTCGACGAACAGCGCCACCGGCGTGGGGGGCGCGGTGAACGTCAGGTCGTAGCGACCCCCGGCCGGGATCAGCACGGCGGTGTCCACGAGCGGCGTCGGGCCATGCAGATCGGATCCGTCGATCGCGGCGACCCGGAACGGGGTCCCGGCCAGGGCGTAGCGGTGCGTCGTGCTGTCGGTGTTGATCAGCCGCAGCCGTACGGGCACGCCCGCCGCGACCGGCTCCGTTCTCGGCGCGGGCAGCGGAAGGCCGGAAAGGGTGTGCACCGGGATCGTGACGTCGACGCCGGCCACCGGGGCCGGGTGAACGACCAGGACGCCGTACAGGCCCATCCGCACGCCGACGTCGGAGACCGAATGCGTGTGGTACCAGTACGTCCCGGCCTGATCGGCGCGGAACCGATAGACGAACTCCTGTCCCGGCAGCACCGCCGCCTGCGTCACGCCGGGCACTCCGTCCTGACTGTTCGGCACGTCGTACCCGTGCCAGTGCAGCGTGACGCCCCGTTCGATGTCCCGGTTGCGCAGTGTCACCTCCAGGACGTCGCCGACGGTGGCGGTCAGCGCCGGCCCGGGAACCTGCGCGTTGAACGCCCACGCCGCGACCTCCCGGCCGCTCACGCGCACCGTGGCGGTCCCGGCTGTCAGGGCGAACCGCCGGGTCGGTTCGTCGGCGGTCCGCGCGTTCGGATACCCGTGGTCGTGTGGTTCGCGGGGCGCCGCGTCCGGGGCGACGGTCAGCCCGGTTCCGGTCACCAGCGCCGCGACCGCCACCCCGAGGGCCGCCCGGGACACCATCCGGGACGGGGCCGCGCCGAGTGCGCGCCACGAGACCGCGGTCGCCGCGACGACCCCGGCGACGGCGAGCAGTCCCACGCCCGCCGACGCCGGATAGCCGTGCAGGAGCGTCACGAGCAGGGCGCTGCTCTGGGCGTACCCCGCGAAGAGAAGCGGGACCGCGACGGACCGGATGTCGCCCGGCGCCCGCAGCAGCCGCGGCCCGGCGACGACCACCGCCGCGAGCGACAGTGGGGCGGCGATGAGGACCTTCTCCCCCGCGAACCACCAGCCGGCACGGGCGAGCGCGGTGATCGTGATCACGCGGGCGAGCGTGGCGAGCAGCGCGAGCGCAGCGAGTCCCAGCGCGAGGGGACGGCGCCGGGCGGCCGACGCGGCGCCGCCGCCCAGCCACCCGGCAGCCGCGAGGACCGCGATGACGAGGTCGGCCGCGAGCAGCGAGCCGGTGGTCATGCCGGTTCTCCTTCGCGGATGGTCACGGGGGTGGCGTCGGTCGGCGCCGGTTGCGCCAGCTTTCGCGCTGCCCGCAGAACGCCGACCACGACGTGCACCGCGATGATCCCGTTGACCGCGTGCAGCCCGGCGATGGTCAGGCCGAGCGGGGTGCTGGCGCCCGCGGCGTCGGTGGACGCGTTCGCGAGCATGGCGATGAGCGCCTGCACGACGACGAGGCCGATCGGCAGGATCGCCAGCCCGATGAGCCGACCCGGCGCCTTCGCCAGCGTGGCGAACAGGGCGGTGAGCAGGCTGAGAACGGGGATGACCGCCATGCCGTTGACGCTGTGCAGGGCGTACGCGCCGTCACCCGCGGGTTTCGTGAACCCGCCCACGGCGGCGAAGACGAACTGCAGGACGAACGAGATGAGCAACAGGGTGCTGGCGATGATGAATGCCTTGCGCATGGTGACCTCCTAGAGGTGAGCCGACGTCAGTGCCCGGGCGACGTGATCGGTGGCCGTGATCGCCCCGAACGCGACCACCCGCACGAGGTCGGTGTCGGCCGGATGGGAGAGCCGCCAGAGGGCGACGTCGCCCGCGCTGACCGCGCTGGGCGCGAACGCCGCCAGCAACGCGATCCGCGTCCCGATGCGGTCCGCGCCGGGCACGTCCCGGACCAGATCGACGGCCCAGTCCGCGGGTCGGGCCGGGAACCGCCCGTCCTCCCAGCGCACGGTGGCCGTGACGGTCTGGCGCGCCACGTCGCCCAGGAGGTCCCCGCCTCGGTTGGCGGCGTCCCGCAGGGCCGCGTACGCGACGCCGACCGGGCTGTCCCCCGCCCAGGCCGGTGGCGGCGTCGTGCTGGCATCGAGAAGCGCGAGGCTCTGGCCGGGCTCCTTGGGTCCACGGGCCGTCTTGGCGTAGAGCCGACCTCCGACTGACCGCACCAGCGATGAGCGTTGCAGGCCACCGGGGAGCAGATCGGGGTCGAGCAACGCCGAGACGACCCGGTTGATGAAGTGGAAGGCGAGCAGGGTGCCGGTCACCTCGGGGCGGTACGGGCTGGTCCAGCCGGCGGCCCGGGGGCTGCGGCTGGCCTCCGCCCAGCCGACGAGCTCGGCGTGCCTCGGCTCCGCCGGCGTCCCGCCCCGGGCGACGACCTCGCCCAGCTCATGCTCGCCCAGCGCGTGCAGCAGCATCACGTGGGCGTCGACGCAGAACCTGCAGCGGTTGGCCCGGGACACCGCCGACGCGACGAGTTCGCGGTCCACCCTGGACGCGTCCCCGGCGAGCAGGGCCTCGCGCATCAGCGCCCAGGTCGCGGCCTGCAACTCCGGCACGGCCGAGAGCGCCTGGAAGGTGGGCACCGGCCCGAGGAAGTCGTCCCACAGCTGCCGGTACACCTCCGCGGTCAGGCCGGTCGCGGCCTTCGCTGGTTCGGGGGTGAAGAAGCGGTATGTCATGAGCTCGATGCTTGTCGCGGCGGGCCGGGAAAACGTCGTGCCGCCGCAGGCACTTGCCCGGCCACCGATACCGCGTCCGTGGTACGCCCTTCTACCGCGGGCGACGGATGCTCCCCGGTGACGGTCCGTTCTACAGTTCGACCATGCGTCGAGACCTGCCGTACGCCCTCAGCGGCCTCGCCCTCGGCGGCCTCCTGCTCGGCAACGCCGCGCTCGCACCGGACGCCGCGACGATCCGAGCGGTCGACGTCGCCCTGGTCCTGGCCATGGCGGCGGCCCTGGCGGTGTGCCGGCGGTACCCGGTCGTGGCGTTGAGCGTGGTGACCGCCGCCATGCTGGCCCTCCACGTCCGGGTGCATCCCGGGGTGTCCGCCGCGTTCCCCGTCCTCGGCGCCGTCTACGTCACCGCCTGGCGGGGGCACCGAGCGGCCGCCGTCCTGGGCAGCCTGGTCTTCCTCAGCGGCTTCCTGGCCCGCGACATCTCGGTCGCGCCCGCCGACCGGCCCGGCCAGCTGATCGCCGAGCGGACCGCCCTGCTGCTCGGCTGGTTTGTGGCGGCCAACGTCGCCGGGCTCGTCGCGCGGCAGCGCCGGGCGTACCTGGAACAGGTTGAGCAGCGGGCGATCGAGGCCGAACGCACCCGCGAGGAGATGGCGTTGCGTCGCGCCGGGGAGGAGCGTCTGCGCATCGCCCGGGACCTGCACGACTCGCTGACCCACAGCATCTCCGTGATCAAGGTGCAGGCCGGTATCGCGGTGCACCTGGCCCGCAAGCACGGCGAGGAACCGTCGGGCACGCTGCTGGCGATCCAGGAGGCCAGCAGCGCCGCGATGCGGGAACTGCGCACGACGCTGGACGTCCTGCGCTCACCCACCGACGGAGACTGCGTCGGGCTGACCCGCGTGGAGGAACTCGCCGAGCGGACCCGCGCGGCCGGCGTACCGGTGCAGGTGACCGTCAGCGGCGAGCCCCGGGACCTGCCCGCCGAGGTCGACCAGGCCGGGTATCGCGTCGTCCAGGAGGCCCTGACCAACGTGGCCCGCCACGCCGGCCCCGCCACCGCGCAGATCCACCTCGAGTACGCCCGGACACAGCTGACCGTCTCGGTGGCCGACGACGGTCAGGCGTCGCCGATCCGGCCGGTGACACCGGGCGTGGGCCTGCGCGGCATGCGGGAGCGGGTGACCGGACTGGGCGGCACGCTGCGGGCCGCCGCCCGCGACGACGGCGGGTTCGCGGTACGGGCCACGTTCCCGTTGGACGGTCCACTTTGACCCGGGTCCTGCTCGTCGACGACCAGGCTCTGATGCGAGCCGGCTTCCGTGCGTTGCTCGACGCCGAGGACGACCTGGAGGTCGTCGGCGAGGCCGCCGACGGCGCCTCGGCCGTCCATCTGTCGCGAAGCCTGCGGCCGGACGTCGTGCTGATGGACGTGCAGATGCCGGGACTCGACGGCATCGAAGCCACCCGGCGCATCGCCGCCGATCCGGACCTCTGCGCGGTCCGCGTCCTCATCCTCACCAACTACGGGCTCGACTCCTACGTCTTCGCCGCGCTCCGCGCGGGCGCGAGCGGTTTCCTCCTCAAGGACGCCGACCCCGCCGATCTGCTGCAGGCCATCGCCGTGGTGGCTCGCGGCGACGCGCTGCTCGCCCCGGCCGTCACGCGGACGCTCATCAGCGAGTTCGTGGCCGGCCCACCACCGGCCGAGCCGGCGGCCGGGCGCGACGTGCTGACCGCCCGCGAACAGGAGATCGTCGAACTCGTCGCCCGGGGGCTGAGCAACGACGAGATCGCCTCGCGCATGGTGATCAGTCCGTTGACCGCGAAAACCCACGTCAACCGGGCGATGACGAAGCTGCACTGCCGCGACCGCGCCCAGCTGGTCGTGTGGGCGTACGAGTCAGGGTTGATCACGCCGCGCCGCCGGTGACACCACGTCCCCGTTCCGGGGAACCGCCGGGGGCGGGGTCACCGGCGTGATGATCAGCACGTTCAGTCAACTCTCACGTGACGGAAGAGTAGGGTCATCGCCGGTCGTCGAGAGCGGGCAACCCCCTTCGGCGACCCGTTGCGTCTGGGCGACGAGACCCAGAGGCCGGACGCGAGCCGGCTGTCGCTGATCCGTGAGTAGCTGTCCGTGTCCGACCGTGGACACCGGACGTGCGCGCCCGTCGGGCGTGCCCCGAGTGGAAATGGCTGTATGTCTTCCATGCTGTCCCGTCCGCGCCTGTCCCGCCCGTCCTGGCTGTCGCCGAAGGTGTTCCGGACCGAGGTCCTCGCCGGCCTGGTCGTCGCCCTGGCGCTGATCCCCGAGGCGATCTCCTTCTCGATCCTGGCCGGGGTCGACCCCCGGGTGGGCCTGTTCGCGTCGTTCACGATGGCGGTCACCATCGCGATCTGTGGCGGCCGGCCGGCAATGATCTCCGCCGCGACCGGCGCCGTCGCGCTCGTGGTCGCGCCCCTGGTCAAGGCGCACGGCCTGGACTACCTGATCGCGGCGGTGATCCTCGGCGGTGCGATCCAGGTCGTGCTCGCGGTGCTCGGCGTGGCGAAGCTGATGCGCTTCATCCCGCGCAGCGTCATGGTCGGTTTCGTCAACGCCCTGGCGATTCTGATCTTCGCCGCGCAGGTTCCGCACCTGCTCGGCGTGCCGTGGCTGGTCTATCCGCTCGTCGCGGTGGCCTTGGCGATCATGGTCGGCCTGCCCCGGCTCACCAGGGCCGTGCCGGCGCCGCTGGTCGCCATCGTGGTGCTGACGGTGGTCACCGTGTTCGCCGGGGTGACCGTACCGACCGTCGGTGACGAGGGTGCCCTGCCGGACAGCCTGCCCACCCTCGGCCTGCCGCAGATTCCGTGGACCCCGCACACGCTCACCGTGGTCGCCCCCTACGCACTGGGAATCGCGCTGGTCGGGCTGATGGAGTCGCTGATGACCGCCAAGCTGGTCGACGACATCACCGACACCCACTCCAACAAGACGCGCGAGTCCTGGGGTCAGGGCGTCGCCAACATGGTCACCGGATTCTTCGGTGGAATGGGTGGCTGCGCCATGATCGGCCAGACGATGATCAACGTGAAGGCGTCCGGCGCCCGCACCCGGCTGTCGACGTTTCTGGCCGGCGTGTTCCTCCTGGTCCTGGTCGTGGCGCTCGGCGACGTGGTCGCGGTCATTCCGATGGTCGCCCTGGTCGCCGTGATGATCATTGTGGCCGTGTCGACGTTCGACTGGCACTCGATCGCGCCGAAGACGCTGCGGCGGATGCCGTACGGCGAGACCGTCGTCATGGTGGCCACCGTGGCCACCACCCTGGCCACCCACAACCTGGCCGTCGGCGTCGTCGTCGGTGTGCTCACCGCCACGGTCATCTTCGCTCGCCGGGTCGCCCACCTGGTCGAGGTCACCAGCGTCCTGGACCCGGACGGCACCACCCGGATCTACTCCGTGCACGGTGAGCTGTTCTTCGCCTCCAGCAACGACCTGGTCGGCCAGTTCGACTACGCGAACGACCCCGAGCACGTGGTCATCGACATGAGCCACGCCCACGTCTGGGATGCCTCTTCCGTCGCCGCCCTCGACGCGATCACCACCAGGTACGCCACCCGCGGCAAGACCGTCGAGATCGTCGAGCTGAACAAGCCCAGCGCCCACATCCACGACACCCTCGCCGGCCAACTCGGCGTCGGCCACTGATGGCCGCCACCGGCCGGGAGAGCGGGTCGGAGCACACGCGCGCCCCGGCCACCGGCCGTCTCATGCAGATCGGAGAAGTGGCCGAGCGTGTCGGGTTGAGCATCCGGACGATCCGCCACTACGAGGAAGCCGGCCTGATCGTCCCCTCCGCCCGCAGCGAGGGCGGCTTCCGCCTCTACACCGAACCTGACCTCAGCCGACTCGCCGTGGTCAAGCGGATGAAGCCTCTCGGGTTCACCCTCGACGAGATGCGGGACCTGCTCACCGTCCTCGATGCCCTCTACACCGCCACCGGCACCGACCGCACCGCCCTGCTCGACCGCCTCGCCATGTTCCGGACCGCGGCCACCGCCCGCGTCACCGCTCTACGGGACCAACTCGCCATGGCCGAAGCCTTCGCCGGAACGCTCCGCGACAAGCTCGACCACCACAGCGGCCACCGGGAGCGGCGTCAGCAGGCAGCCGCCCCGGACGACGGCATCCTCGGGAACGCCGGGGATGTCGCCGAGCAGGAACTCCCGGGCCCGGCCCAGCCCGGTCAACGTGGGGTGATGAGCGGGGCGTAGTCGGCGCGGGTGAGCGGTTGCTCGGACAGCGAGCCGTCGGCGCGGGGCACGGCGAGTGGTTTGCCGTCGCGCAGGAACACCACGGTGGTGACGTCGTCGCGACCGGTGAGGGTGCAGACGATCTGCCCAAAGGCCAGGACCTCGTCGCTGCGACCGGCGTCGTCGTCGGGTGCGTCGACCGCGACGCGGGCCTGCGTGCCGCTCACTGTCGCACCGGCGGCGTTGACCGCTCCCGGCAGCGCGCTGGTCAGGTCGCTGTCGCGTTCGGCCGTACCTGGTCCGGCGAGCAGGTGCCGCAGTTGGTCCTCGGCCGTGGGGACGCGGTCGACGCGCCGAACGACGGAGACGATGCGGTTGTCGCGGACGAGGCAGACTGTCTCGTCCGCACGGCCGGCCGGTGCCGTGGTATCGGCGGGGGCGGCACTGTGGAACGGACCCCGCGGGGCCCGCACCGTCCGGGGGGCGTCGTCGGTGGGGACGCCGCAGCCGGTCAGCAGCGCGACGAGTGCCAGTGGGGCCAGGCGGCGGTGGTTCATGGCAGGCTTTCCGGCAGGGTGACGCGGAAGCGGGCGCCTCCGCCGGGGCGGTCGGTGACGGCGGCGTGCCCACGGTGCGCGGCGGCGTGCTGGGCGACCAGCGCGAGTCCGAGACCGGTGCCGTCGCCGGCGCCGCGGGTGTGGGCGGCTCGCCCGCGGACGAAGCGGTCGAAAATCGCCCGCCGGTCCTCGACGGACACACCCGGGCCGTCGTCCTCGACCTCGATGACGCCGGCGTCGCCGTCGCGGCTCAACCGGACACTCGCCGGGCCGCCCCCGTAGGTCACGGCGTTGTCGAGCAGGTTCGCCAGGATCTGTGCGATACGCCGCCGCTCGACCTGCCACGTCGCGGGTGCGTCCGCCGCGAGGTGGACGAGCGAGGCCGGCAGGTCGAGGGCATGGCAGGCGTCCCGGGCCAGCGCCACCACGTCCACGGCTCCCCGATGGGCGGGCTGGTCGCTGCGCGCCAGGTCGATCAGGTCGTTGACGAGCCGTTGGAACCGGTCGATCTCGTCGGCGACGAGCCCGGCGGCGGTGGCGGTCCGCTCGTCCAGGTGCTCCCGGCGACGCGCCAGGACGCTGGCCGCCGCGGCGAGGGTCTGCAGAGGTGAGCGCAGTTCGTGGCTGACGTCGGCGGCGAAGCGGCGGTCCCGCTCGATGCGATGGGCGAGCTGGTCGACCATCTGGTTGAACGAGGAGGACAGACGGGTCAGGTCGGGGTCGGTGGCCGGGTCGAGGCGGGCGGTGAAGTCGCCGGCGGCGATCTTCTCGGCGGCGTCGGCGACCGCCGTCAGCGGGCGGAGCCCGTGCCGGGTCGCGTACCAGCCGAGGGCCGCGCCGGATCCGGCGACCATGATCGCGACGGTGGTCAGCGCGAGTGCCAGGACCTGGAAGGTCTGCTCCAGCTCGCGCAGAGAGTTGACCTCGAAGTACGTCGCCGTCGCGGACAGGGGCACCGCGACCACCAGGGCGGGTTGGCCGTCAACGCGTACGCGCTGCATCGCCGGTTCACCGGAGGCGACAGCCCGTCGCAGGTCGACGGGTATGGCGGTGGTGGTGCCGGGGTCGGCGGTCCGGGCGTACCACTCGCCGTCCAGGTGCAGCACGGGCCGCCGGCCGCCGCCCGTGTCCAGTGACCGAAGGACCTCCACCACGTCGGGGGTGCCGGTGTTCAGCCCGGCACGGACGACGGCAGCGTCGAAGTACGCGGCGCGCAGGGCGGTGCGTTCCCGCTCGTCGATCAGCGAACGACGGGTCAGCTCGTACGAGACCAGGGCCATCGACGCGGCGAGCAGGAGCGCTCCGACGGCGAACGCGGCGGTGACCCGGGTGCGCAGTCCGAGGCGTCTCATCGCTGCAGCTTGTAGCCCAGGCCCCGCAGCGTGACCAGGTGTCGGGGGGTCGCCGGGTCCGACTCGATCTTCTGCCGCAGCCGACCGACATGCACGTCGACCAGCCTCTCGTCGCCGCTGTCGTAGCCCCAGACCCGTTGCAGCAACTGCTGGCGGGACAGCACCCGGCCGGCGTGTTCGGCAAGCTCGCACAGAAGCCGGAACTCGGTACGCGTGACCGGTACGGGCTGACCGGCGCGACGTACCTCTCCCCCGTCGGGACTGATCTCGAGCTCGCCGAACGCGAGCACGGGCACGGGCTCCGGCGCCGGTCCCGCGGCACCGGTCCGGGCGCGGCGGCGCAGGGCGCGCAGCCGAGCGGTCAGTTCCTTGATCGCCACCGGCTTGACGACGTAGTCGTCGGCGCCGGCTTCGAGGGCGGCGACGATGTCGTGCGTGTCGTCGCGGGCGCTGACCACCACGACCGGCACGTCGTCGTCCCGGCGCAGGTGCCGGATGCACTCGAAGCCGTCGAGGCCGGGCAGCATCAGATCGACCAGCACGTAGTCTGCCGGATCGCGGCGCTGCACGCGCAGGCCCTCCTCGGCCGTGGCGGCGCCCACCGCGTCGTAGCCCTCGTCCTCGAGTGCGAGCAGCAGCGCCAGGCGGATGCGGTCGTCGTCCTCGATCACCAGTACGGCCGTCATACCCGGCATCATCCCCAGGCCACCGGCCACGCGGCCAACCGTGCCGGCCGGCTGGCGGATTTGTCACGCAACTGTCATAGATCCGCGCGGTGACCGCCAAGCCGGCACGGCACGGTCATAGGCGACCGGGTCCACAATGGGAAGGGGCACGCCCGTGACAGGACCACCCGCATCCACCTCATGCACGCTGCAGCTGGTCGAGGTGCGCGTCACCGAACTCGACCTGGCCTGCCTGCCGGCGGCCGGCGCCGTGTTCGACCGGCTCATGGCCCTGTCTCCCGCGCAGGTCGTGGTCGACCTGTCCGGGTGCCGGCACATCGACGCCGCTGCCATCGGCCTGCTGCTCGACGTGCACCGGCGGCTGGCCCGTACCGCCGGGGCCCTCACCATTCGCGACCCGAACCCCCGCATCCGGCGCATCCTGCACACCGCCCGCCTGGACCAGGTCCTGCCGATCGTCACCGGTCCCCCGCCGTCGATCCCGGGCGCCCCGGCGACGGGACCGGAACCCGCATCGGCGCAGCCGGCTCTGGTCGCCTACGGCCGAGCATCCGTGACCACCTCTCAGTGAGGAGCCGGCAGGCCCACCGCCCCAGCGGTGCCTGAACCGTCAAGCGCGGGACCCGGACCACCCGTTCGGTCCCGCCCCGAACGCCGTGCCCCGCCCGAACCGGCGGGACACCGGCCCAGGAAGGACCAGCGGTATGACCGTCGTCCCGGACGATCACCTGATGACACTGATCTGCGACACCTGCGGCGACTCCATCACGTCCACCGCGTGCGTGCTCCCCGACGCCGAAGTCGTCTGGACCCTGGTGCTCGAACACGGATGGAGTGGTTCCCCGTTCGCCACCGGCCCGCATCGCTGCCCGCACTGCAGCCTGCTGCCAGTCTCCGGTGGCGGTCAGGCGTCGAGCGACCTCCACGGTCCCGGGGGCATCCTCGGCATCGACCATCTCGACGACGTGACGGTCCTGGCCGCCACCGGTGACGTCGACGTCGACAGCGGCGACAGCATGCGCGCCGCCCTGCGCCACGCGAGCGAGCTGGAAGGACACGTCGTGGTCGACCTGGGCCGAGTGCACCTCATCGACTCCGTCGGCCTCGGCCTGCTCGTCCGCGCCCACCGCGAAGCCCGCGACCGCGGCGTCACGCTGTGCCTGGCCGCGCCGTCGCGGTTCGTCCGCACCGTCCTGCACACGATGCGCCTGGACCAGGCCTTCCCCATGTTCGAAAGCCGCGACGAGGCCATCGACCAGCTGTCCCAGGGTCTGGAGTCCGCCGCGACGACGGCCGCCCATTCCTGACCGACCGACGTGGACCCCCGCCCTGATCCCTCCCCGTCACCGGCAGCGACACCTGAGGAGAGCCCATGACCGTCACCGGTCTCGTCACCGCGCTCCTCGTCGGCGTCACCATCGGCCTGTTCGGCAGGCTCGTCATCCCAGGACGCCGGGAGGCCCCGATCTGGTTGACCGTGGCCGTCGGGGTCGTCGCGGCCCTGGCGGGCACCATCGTCGCCCGTCTCGCGGGCGTCGACACCCGCGCGCCCAACGTCCTGGCCGTGCTCATCCAGGTCGGTCTCGCCGGCATCGGCGTGGTGCTGGTCGTCGCCTCCGCCAGGTCCGAACGGTCCGACGCCGCGTGAACCCAGCACCGGCACGATCGAGGAGCTCCCCGTGTACATGCCTTGGCCACTACCCGACGAGAACTGGTTCGCCGACGCCTCGAACCAACCTGAGCAGGACCGCGAGGACGTGCGGCTCGAGGCGCTGGTCGCGCAGCGACTGAGCATCGACTGGACGACGCGGCGCCAGCAGATCCGTGTCTCCGTGCAGAACCGGGTCGTCATCCTCGCCGGCGTGGTGAGCGACACCGAAACGCGACAGGCCGCGGCCGAACTCGCCTGGGACGTGCCCGGTGTCTTCGACGTCTGCAACACACTGCGGCTCAGCGCCCGGCGGCGCGGTCACCGGTGACCGCAGATCACCACCCTTCGTGACGGCTCAGGCGACGTCGAACAGGAGCGGGAAGGCGAGGACGACAGCCCAGGCCCACCCGAAGTACACGATCACGTATCGGGTCTGCCACCGTTCCAGGCGGGCGAAGGGCATGCGGCCACGCACGAAGCCGAGGTACAGCCATGCCGACCACGCCAGGTTGGCGAGCAGGACGAGGTTC
Source organism: Micromonospora sp. NPDC005087 (assembly GCF_042872965.1). Classification (NCBI taxonomy): domain Bacteria; kingdom Bacillati; phylum Actinomycetota; class Actinomycetes; order Micromonosporales; family Micromonosporaceae; genus Micromonospora; species Micromonospora sp. NPDC005087. The sequence continues at coordinate 985,659 of NZ_JBIALB010000001.1, forward strand.
TCGCCCAGTGCCGCCGTCTTGTTGGGGCTGAAGCCCCATTCGGTGATCCGGCCCGTGATCGCCGCCAGCACCAGCACGTCGATGATGAGAGCGCTGACGATGAGCGCGAGTTGCAGGCGGTCGAACAGACCGGGTCGGGCCGTGAGGTCACGGGCGGAGATGGCGTACAGCAGCATGCCCAGCACGATGACGAGCAGCACGTCGAAGAGAATGAGCGCGTCGCGCTCGACGTCGATGCCGTTGGTGGTCCAGACGACGGCGACCAGGAAGGCCAGCAGGGTGGCGGTGAAGAGCGGCGTGAAGACCCGGGTCAGCACCGGCGCCATGTTCTCGATGACGCTCTGCTTGGCCTCCACCAGCCAGGCCGACACGATGACCGCGGCCACGGCGCCGCACGGCAGCAGCCACGACTGGACGAATCCCTCGACGTTCAGCCCGATGGCTGCGAAGGCGTTCACCGTGATGGCCGTGAGGACGCCGCCACCCAGCCCGATGAGGACGAAGTAGATCAGCCACTCCCCGGTGAACCGGATGAAGTCCATTCGTCGCCGGTCCGAACGCCAGTCGCCGCCCGCGTAGGCGACGCCGACAACCAGCCACAGCGCTATCGGCAGGTGGATCGCGGTGAGCACCATGGTCTGCGAGCCGTCGGCCAGCGGGTACGCGTTGGCGGCGACCGCGCCGAGAACGAACAGCGACGCGAGCGCCCCGATGACGCGGGGACCGACGCGGCGTTGCCAGGCGAAGTAGGCCGCGAGCACCGGCAGCGCGAAGAAGCTGGCGTTTCGCGCGTAGAAGCCGCCGTCGTCGCCCAGGTCGAGCCCGAACCAGGACGGCACCTTGATGGCGAGCGCCGCGACGGCCGCACAGAGCACCATGACGGGCAGTTCCCGCCGGGAACGGGCGGCGGCCGGCGCGTCCGGCTCCCCAGGCAGCACCAGTTGTTTCCATAAGCGCTCGGAGTGCTCGCGAGCGAACTCCCGCGACAGTTCGTCGAGGCTGCCCATGCGTTTGACGGCGATGAGGAACGACTCGTCGGCGTGCAGGCCCGCCTCGGTCAGCTCGGTGATCCGGCTGCGGAGGTGGTCCTCCAGTTCCTCGACATCGGTGTGGTGCAGCTCGCGGCGGCGGTGGATGTAGGCCCGCCACTCGGCGATCTGGCCCTCCAAGTCGTTGTCGACGGTCATAGCCCCGCCCCCCACGCCGGTGCCGTGATCGGCTTGATGGACTGTGCCGTGCTCCACACGCCCCGCAGGGCGTCGACGACAGCGGCCCACTGGCGGCGCTGCTCGGCGAGCTCGGCTCGGCCCCGGTCGGTGATGCGGTAGTACTTCCGGCGTCGTCCCCCCGGCGGGGTCTCCCAGGCCGACTCGACGTGGCCGAGCCGCTCCAGGCGGTGCAGCAGCGGGTAGAGCAGGCCGTCGGTCCACTCCAGCTGCCCGCCGGAGAGGTCGTTGACCTGCTTGAGGATGGCGTAGCCGTAGCTCTCGCCCTCGGCGAGAATCCCCAGCACGAGTGGCGTCGCCGAGGCCGCGACGAGGTCTTTGGTGATATGCATGGCACCGCCTATACCTAGATCTGCAATGCATAGTAGTTCTAGGTATGACGCCAGCGCAATCAGAATGAGCGGCCCGTGCCGCCGTCAGCGGGGCGGCATCTCCCGCCGGGACGGGAACGGGGTGCCCGGCTGGCCGAGCGTGGAACGGGCGCGCAGCCCGACCGGGTCCGGGGCGACGACGGGTGCCGCGGCGGCCGGCTCCGGGACCCGCCGGGCATCCAGGTACGCGGCGGCGGCCCGGTCGTCCTCGGTCGGCGCCGCGAGCAGGGCGTAGAGCAGGCCGACCACCCCGAAGATCACCGCCAGCACGATCGGCACCAGGAGCGCGCCCATGCCGGTGCCGGTCACCTCGCCCCGGCCCTCGTGCTGGTGCACCGAGAGGGCGCTCATGCCGGTGAAGTGCATGCCGTTCACGGCGACGCCCATGACGAGCGCGGAGGCGAAGATCGCCAGCGGCCGGCGAACGGTCATCGCGAGCCACAGCGCCACGGTGGCCGCCACGACCGCGATCACCACCGAGAGGGCGACGCGGACCGTGTCGTAGCCGAGGGTGCCGTTCAGGCGCATCGCCGCCATCCCGGTGTAGTGCATGGCGGCCACGCCGGCACCGGTGAAGATCCCGCCGGCGACCAGCCGTACCGGGTTCAGCCGGCCGGTGCCCACGATGGCCAGGCCGATGCCGACCGCCACGACGGCGATGGCCGTGCTGGCAGCGGTGAGCGGCACGTCGTACCGGATCCGGGTGCCGGCGACGGCGAAGCCGAGCATGGCCATGAAGTGCATCGCCCAGATGGCGGTGCCGCCGAGGGCCCAGGCGGCCAGCAGCCCCCACCACGCGCGCAGGCCGGCGGTGCGGGCGGTGCGGATACGACCGGCGCAGATCAGCCCGAGGACCGAACCGAGCACGGACAGCGCGTAGCTCAGCCCGGGCGTGATCCACCCGTACTCAAAGTGATTGATCTCGGCCACGGCGGTCTTCTCCCCATTCGTTACCGGCGCGTAAAGGTGGTGCCCGGGCAATGATCAGGGGTGCCCCGAACAGGCGCGACAGCACCCCCCGGGGCTATCCGGGGGGTGCTGTCGCAGTGACCGTCCGATGCGTCGGTTCACCGACGACGGTGACCGAAAGTGATGATCAGGCGGAGGTGTGGTACGCCAGCACACCTCGGTTGATGGCCGCGATCGCCTGCCGGGCGGTGGAGCGCAGGTCGGGTGACGCGCCGCCGGAATCGGCCAGCTGGCCCAGCAGGTCGACCACCTGACGCGCCCAGCGGACGAAGTCGCCGGCCGGCATCTCACCCTCGATCTCGTGGCCACTGCCGAGCACCTTGGCCAGCGCGTCACCACGGGCCCACCGGTAGACCGGCCAGGCGAAGCCGAGATCCGGCTCCCGGGTCGCGGTCAGCCCCCGTGCCGCCTCGTCGGCCTCGATCTCGCCCCACAGCTTCAGCGTCTCGTCGACCGCGTCGGCGACCGGCCCGCGTGGCAGCGACGCCCGCTCGTCGACGTCGCGGCGCGCCTCGAAGACCACCACGGACACGGCGGCGGCCAGCTCGGCCGGGGACAGCCCGTCCCACACCCCCCGACGCAGGCACTCGGCGACCAGCAGGTCCGCTTCGGTCCAGATCCGGCCGAGCATCCGACCGGCGTCGGTGACCGCCCCATCGCGGCTGAGGTAGCCGCGGTCGGTCAGCAGCGCGACGATCCGGTCGAACGTCCGCGCGAGGGAGCCGGTACGGCCGGAGACCCGCTCGCGCAGCTCCTCGGTGTCGCGCTCCAACCGCCGGCGCCGCTCGGCCCAGCGGGCGTGTTCCTCCCGCTCCGGGCAGGCGTGGCAGGGGTGGTGACGCAGCTCGGTGCGGAGCTGGGTGAGCCGGTGGTCCTCGCCGGTCGCCTGCCGGGAACGGCCACCCCGGCGGCCGCCGTGCCGGTCCAGGCCGGTGCCGCTGACCTCGGCGGCGAGGTCGCGCCGGGCGGCCGGTGAGCGGTGGTTGAAGTGCTTGGGCACCCGGATCCGGGCCAGCACCTCGGCCGGGGTGGTGAAGTCGCCCGGGCTGACCCGCCCCGCCCAGCGGTCCTGGGTGAGCACCAGCGGCCGGGGCTCGCCGAACCCGCCGGTCGCCGGGTCCAGCACCACGGCCAGCCCGGCCCGCCGGCCGGCCGGCACCCGGATCACGTCGCCGATCCGCAGCCGCTCCAGCGAGGCCACCGCGGCGGCCTTGCGCTGGGTCTGCCCCTGCCGGGCGATGGCCTTCTCCCGGTCGGCGATCGCCACCCGCAGCGCGAAGTACTCGTCGAAGTCGCCGTGGTGGCAGGCGGCCTCCGCGCCGTACGCCTCGATGGTCTCGGTGTTGCGCTGCACCTGCCGGGCCAGGCCGACCACCGACCGGTCCGCCTGGAACTGGGCGAACGAGGACTCCAGCAGGGCCCGGGCTGGGTCCGCGCCGACCGTGCCGACGAGGTTCACCGCCATGTTGTACGAGGGCCGGAAGCTGGACCGCAGCGGGTACGTGCGGGTGGAGGCGAGCCCGGCCACGTGCCGCGGGTCGGTCTCCGGGGACCACACCACCACGGCGTGCCCCTCCACGTCGATGCCGCGCCGGCCAGCCCGCCCGGTGAGCTGCGTGTACTCCCCCGGGGTCAGGTCGACGTGGGCTTCGCCGTTGTACTTGACCAGCCGCTCCAGGACCACGCAGCGGGCCGGCATGTTGATGCCCAGCGCGAGGGTCTCGGTGGCGAAGACCGCCTTGACCAGGCCCCGGACGAACAGCTCCTCGACGATCTCCTTGAACACCGGGAGCATGCCGGCGTGGTGGGCGGCCAGGCCACGCTCCAACCCGTCGAGCCACTCCCAGTAGCCCAGCACCGTCAGGTCCTCACCGGGGATGGCGGTGACCCGGGACTCGACCACCCGGCGGATCTCGGCCCGCTCCTCGGGAGAGGTGAGCCGCAGCCCGGCGGCGAGGCACTGCTGCACCGCCGCGGCGCAGCCGGCCCTGCTGAAGATGAACAGGATCGCCGGGAGCAGACCCTCCCGGTCCAGCCGGTCGACGATGTCCGGGCGCATCGGGCCGCGCCAGCGTGGGCCGCGCCGGCCGGAGCCGGGCCCGGCGCTGCGGCCCTCGCCCAGCTCCAGGCGGCGCATGGTGTCGCGGGTGTAGCGCAGCAGCTCCGGGTGCACGTCGTGCTTGCGGGCGGCGTCGGCGTCGTGGAACAGGTCGAACATCCGCTTGCCGACCAGCATGTGCTGCCACAGCGGCACCGGCCGGTGCTCGCTGACCACCACCGCGGTCTCACCGCGCACGGTGACCAGCCAGTCCGCGAACTCCTCGGCGTTGGAGACGGTCGCCGACAGGGAGACCAGGGTGACCGAGGCGGGCAGGTGGATGATCACCTCTTCCCACACGCCGCCGCGGAACCGGTCGGCCAGGTAGTGGACCTCGTCCATCACCACGTAGGCCAGCCCCTGCAGGGTGCTGGAGCCCGCGTAGAGCATGTTTCGCAGCACCTCGGTGGTCATCACCACCACCGGCGCGTCGCCGTTGATGGCGTTGTCGCCGGTGAGCAGGCCGACCTGCTCAGCGCCGTAGCGGTTGACCAGGTCGTGGTATTTCTGGTTGGACAGTGCCTTGATCGGTGTGGTGTAGAAGCACTTGCGCCGGACCGGAGGGGCGCCCGCGTCGTCGGCCGCCGCCGGGTCGCCGGGCCGCCCGCGCAGCGCCAGGTGTACGGCGAACTCACCGACCACGGTCTTGCCGGCGCCGGTGGGGGCGCAGACCAGCACCCCGCTGCCCCGCTCCAAGGACTGGCACGCCTCCCGCTGGAAGTCGTCGAGGTCGAACCCCAGGTCAAGGGCGAACTCGTCCAGCGCCGGGAACTGTGAGGCCTGCGCGGCCCGGCGGCGCGCCGCGACGTACCGCTCGGCGGGGCTCGACATGTCACCAAGATTAGTGCGTGCCGGGACACGACACCCGACAAGGCCGTCCGGAGGGGCCGTCGGCGGCGGTCGGTAGGGTGCACGGCGTGCCGGACCATGCCGAACCGCCCCAGACAAGTCCGCCGGGCAGCGCCGAGGACGCCGCCGCCCCCCGGGCGTCCCGACGGCCCGTCAAGGCGGTGCTCTTCGACTTCCACGGCACCCTGGCCCAGGTGGAGGAGCCGCGGCAGTGGGTGCTGGCGGCCGCGGCGACGTGCGGGGTCACTTTGGATCGGGTCCGGGCCACCTCGCTGGCCGACCGGCTGCTGACCGCCGGGCGGGCCGGCGGGCCACTGCCGGCCCGGGTGCCGCCCCGGCTGGCCGAGCTGTGGGCCGACCGGGACCTCTACCCGCACGCCCACCGGGGTGCGTACACCGGGCTGGCCGAGACGGTCGACGCGGGCATCGAGGGCTTCGCCGACGCCCTCTACGAGCGGCTGCTGATCGCCGAGGGCTGGCTGCCGTACCCGGACACCGCCCCCACCCTGACCGCGCTGCGCGAGGCCGGAGTGCGGGTGGCGGTGGTCAGCAACATCGGCTTCGACCTGCGGCCGCTTTTCGACGCCTGGGGGCTGACCGGGCTGGTCGACGCGTTCGTGCTCTCCTACGAGGTGGGGCGGTGCAAGCCCGACCCGGCGATCTTCCTGCGCGCCTGCGGGATGCTCGGCGTGGATCCGGAGCAGACCCTGATGGTCGGTGATTCGCCGGCCGACGCGGGCGCCGTGGCGGCCGGCTGCTCGGTGCTGGTGCTGCCGGCAGCCGAACCCGGCCGGGAGAACGGGCTGGGCGCCGTCCTGGACCTGGCCCTGCCGGCCTGACCGGCACCAGCGGGACGGGGCAGGGGTGGCACCCCGCCGGCTGGCTCCGGCATCGTCAGTCCGGGATGCGAATCACCGGCAGATCGCCGTCGCCGTACCTGTCCTCCCCGCTGAGGATCGAGGCGTCGTGTTCGAGGCAGGCGAGCACGGTGGTGGCGAGATCGGCACGGCCCGTCAACGTGCGCCAGAAGCTGAGTTCGTGCCAGGAGCGTCCCTCGGTAGCAAGCACCTTGCAGGCGTCCAGGGTCAGCAGCCGGTGAAGGGTCGCGCGTTCTTTAGGGTCGCTGACCATCGCCAGGGCCTCCGCCGCGGTCACGGCGGTGACACCGAACCTGTTGCGGTCCTGAATGACCTCGTGCAGCGGCTCTCCGACATGCACCGAGCCCGCCAGATAGGCCAGCAGTGCCGACCGGTCCAGCACAAGCCGGACTGGCCGGTCGTCCTCGGGAGTCACGCAGCCGGCTGCTCAAGAGTGCCGGCGGCGGCGTCCAGCGCATGCTGGCGTGCCCGCTCCCGAAGGGCATTTCGGCGCTCCGGCGACCACTCGGCCTCAACGGCGGCGCGGCGGGCGCGCGCCTCTGCCACACCCTGCTCGGTGATGTGGATGCCCTGGTGGGCCAACTCCGCGTCCAGGGCGTCCAGACGCATACGGTCACGGACAGCCTGCGCGACGTAGGCGCTGGCGTTGGACTCGTGCTCCAGGCGCTCAGCCACGTCGGGTGGAACGGAGATCGACAATTTTCGCATCGCGCCGGTCATACCTCGGAAGGTACTCCGGTAGCACTGCGGTGGCGACCGTAAACGGTCGTGTCGGCAAAAGCGGCCGGTTTGGTGGACACCGCCGGAGGGCGGCCGAGGCAGACCGCCTAGCGTCATGGCCGTGACCGAGACCCTGCTACCCGCACCCAGCCCGGCCGGCGCGCCACCGGCCCGGCGCGGTGGCGTCGCCGCCGTGGGCATGGTGCTCGGCGGGGCGCTGTCGGTGCAGTTCGGCTCCGCCGTGGCCGCCCTACTCTTCCCGCGTACCGGGGTGGCCGGCGCGGTGACCCTGCGACTGACGATCTCGGCCGTGCTGCTGCTCGTCGTGTGCCGGCCCCGACTGCGCGGGTACGGTCGGGCCGACTGGGCCGCGGCGGGCGCGTTCGGGCTGGCGCTGGCCGGCATGAACTCGCTGTTCTACCAGGCCATCGAGCGGATACCGCTGGGCCCCGCGGTGACCCTGGAGGTGGTCGGCCCGCTGGCGCTGTCGGTGTTCACCGCCCGCCGGCTGGCCAGCTGGTGCTGGGCGGGGCTGGCGCTGGCCGGGGTGGCGCTGCTCGGGCAGGGCGGCTTCGACCGGCTCAACCCCTCCGGGGTGGCCTTCGCGTTCGGCGCGGGCGCCATGTGGGCCGCGTACATCGTGCTCAGCGCCCGGGTCGGCGGCCGGTTCCCGGGCGCGGACGGGCTTGCCCTGGCACTCACCCTCGCCGCGCTGGTCACCCTGCCGCTCGGCGTCATCGACGGCGGTGCGGTGCTGCTCGACCCGGCCGTGCTGGCGCTCGGCACGGCCCTCGCGGTGCTCGCCTCCGGACTGCCGTACACCCTGGAGCTGCTGGCGTTGCGCCGGATGCCCACCGCCACCTTCGCGGTGCTGATGAGCCTCGGCCCGGCCATCGCCACGCTGGCCGGTTGGCTGGTGCTGCGGCAGGCGCTGACGCTACTGGAGTGCGCCGCCATCGTGCTGGTCATCGCGGCCAGCATCGGCGCGGTACGGGTCAGCGCAGCAGCCGCAGCGCGCCCGGAACCACGCTGACCGTCACCGGCAGGTCCAGCGAGCGCTCACCGTCGGCGTACGTGGTGATGCCCTCGGCGCTCAGCTCCACCGTCCGCGCCCGGTAGCTGCGCACGAGCGGGTGCTCGACGTGGGTGCCCTGGTAGATGCGCGGCTTGATCCGGATCAGGGTGCGCCGGTCGATCCGGCCGCCCACCACCACGTCCAGCAGACCGTCGGTGGGGTCGGCGTCGGGACAGATCCGCATCCCGCCCCCGTAGCTCGGGCAGTTGCCCACCGCCACCAGCACCGCGTCCACCTCGTGCGGCACCCCGTCGAGGCGCAACGTGTACCGCCGGGGCCGCAGCCGGGCCAGCTCGACGAGGATCGCCAGGTCGTACCGGCGGGGGCCGCGCGGCCAGCGCATCCGGTTGGCCCGCTCGTTGACGATCGCGTCGAACCCGGCCGCGAGGACCGCCCCGTACCAGCGCTCGGCGCCGTCAACGCCGGTCATCCGGGCCAGGTCGACGAGACGGGTCCGGCCGGCGCGCAGCGCGTCAACGATCACCCCCATCGCCGCCACCGGGTCGGCCGAGAAGCCGGTGTCGACGGCGAAGTCGTTGCCGGTACCCGCCGGCACGGCGCCGAACGGCACGTCGGTGCCGGCGACGGCCTGCATCGCCCGGTGCACGGTGCCGTCCCCGCCGATCGCGACCAGCGCGCTGGCACCGTCGGTGACCGCGGCCCGGCACGCCGCCTCCGCCTCGGCGGGACTCGCCGCCGACAGCAGCCGGACCGGTCGGCCGGCGGCGGCCAGCCCGTCCAGCAGCCGGGGAAGCAGGCCGCGGTGCCGCCCCCGGCCGGCCGTCGGGTTGGCGAGCACGGCGACGGGGCCACCGGCGAGCGGGCAGGGCGGGTGATCGTCTGCGGTCACGGGCAGCACCGTAACCGGTCGGACGCCGGTCGTACACCGGGCGGTGGCCACCTCACCAGGGGTCCGGGTCTCGGCGCTCACGGTGAGCTGTCGGGCGGTGTCAGTGACCCGAGCCTGGAACGCGGCGACGCCGCCCCCGGCAGGCGGGGACGGCGTCGGCGGACCAGGCGGCGCGGGGCCGTCAGGTCATGTCGTCGTAGCGACGTTCGATCGGTGCCGGTGGGGCGATCGGGTCCGGCGCGCCGACCGGCGCGGTCGCGTCCACCCGCTGCCCCGCCTCGACCGGCTCGGGGTCGTGCTCCAGCGGCGACACCTCGTCGTCGTCGAGGCCGGCGTAGACCTCCTTGCCCCGTCCGCGCCGCCGGTCGTTGATGAACGCCACCCCGACCGCAGCGAAGTAGAGCGCGGAGAGGCAGACGGCCAGGGCGGTCATCCCGAACGGGTCCGGGGTGGGGGTGACCACGGCGGAGAAGGCGAAGAACACGAAGATCGCCACCCGCCACCAGCTGAGCAGCCGCTTCGCGCTGGCCAGGCCCACGAAGTTGAGCATCAGCACGATCAGCGGGAACTCGAACGCCACCCCGAACAGCAGAATCAGATTGGTGACGAACGAGATGTACCGGGTGACCTCCAGGTTAGTGGAGATGTCGTCGCCCGACACGTTCAGCAGGAACTCGAGGCCCTTGGTGGTGACGAAGAACGCCAGCACCGCGCCGGCGGCGAAGAGCGGCGCCGCCAGGGCCGTGAAGATGTAGGCGTAGCGCCGCTCGTTGCGGTGCAGCCCGGGCGCGATGAACGCCCAGAGCTGGTAGAGCCAGATGGGCGCCGCGACGATCAGACCGACCCACAGGCCGATCTTCAGGTTCAACAGGAAGACGTCCGCCACGCCGAGCTGGACGAACAGGCACTTCCCGGTGTCCGGGTCGATCGACTGCGGTAGGTCGCAGTACGGCTTCGACAACAGCACCCGGACCGGCTCCGCCAGCCAGATGCCGACGCCGAAGCCGATCAGGATCGCCAGCGAGGCACGGAACAGGCGGTTGCGCAGCTCGCGGACGTGCTCGATGAGCGTCATCGAGCCGTCGGCGGCGCGCTCGAAGGCGCGCGGGCCGCTTTTACGCAGTGCGAAGGCCACGGTGCTCGGGCCTCTCGGTCAGTTGTCGCGGACGCGGTGCACCGGGTCGGCGACCGGCTGCTGCGGCGGCGCCTGCTGGTACGGCGCCTGCTGCGGCTGCCCGACCTGCGGCGGCAGCGGCTGGTAGCCGGCCTGCGCGTCGGCCTTCTCGGCGAGGTCGCGGTCGTCGTCCTGCAGGCTCTTGGTCTCGGCCTTGATGATCCGCAGCGAACGACCCAGCGAGCGGGCCGCGTCGGGAAGCCGCTTCGCACCGAAGAGCAGGATCAGCACAACCACGAGAACCGCGATGTGCCAGGGCTTGAGGGCACCCATGAGAAGCTCCAGTCGCTCTGTGTGTCCGGGGGCGGTACGCAGCCCATCGTACGTGCGGATCGGCCGGTTGCCACCTGCCGGGGGCGGTCGGCGCGGCCCGGCCGGTGAAGTCTTGACCAACCGCGATGATCAGTCAACCATCGCCGAGCCGTCGCCACCGCGGCGGCCCGTCGCCAGCGGGACGGCGCGGCGACGGGGATCAATCAGCCGCGCCTGGCCTTGATCACGGCGAGACGTCGCTGAGCGGTGTCGAGCTGGCGCTGAACACCCTCGGCACGCTGCTGCAACGCCTCGGCGGTGTCCCGCAGCGCCTCCGCCTCGGCGGCCCGGCGCTGCAGCGCCGCCGCGGCGCGGCGCAGCCGGGGCAGCCGGGCCAGCACCGGACGCACGGCCAGCGCGAGCGCCACGAGCGGGAGCAGCACCACCGCGAGCACGATCCAGATCAGCACGGCGGTCAGCCTACTGGGTGCGGCCGGCCACCGCCGGGTCGCCCGAGGGCGCGCCGGGCGTCGCCGGGTCGGCCTCGGGCCGCCGGGGGGCGGCGGTGGGAGCGGGCACGGCGTACGCGTCCAGCGCGGCGGCCGCCGTCGCCCGGACCTGCTCGGCCAGCTCGACCGGGGCGACCACGGTGACGTCCGGGCCGAGACCGAGCACGAACCGGCGGGCCCAGCCCAGATCGGTCACCCGCAGCGACACCAGCCACTGGTCGCCGTCGCCGGCCTCCACCCGCTCACACGGGTAGTACTCGGTGATCCACCGCTCGCCCCGACCGACCCGCAGGGTGATCAGCGGCAGGTCGGGTGTGGGACGGAAGACGCCCTCGGTCAGGTCGTGCGGGACGGCCTGCGGCGGGACGGTGGCCGGCTCGTCCAGCTCGCTGATCGCGTCGATCCGGTCGGCGCGGAACAGCCGGACCGCCTCGGCGCGGCGACACCACGCCTCCACGTACGCCAGGCCGCCCACCATCAGCATCCGCAGCGGGTCGATGACGCGGTCGGTGGTCTCGTCCCGGGTGGCCGTGTAGTAGGTGATCCGCAGCGCCCGACCGCCCTCCACGGCGGCGCGCAGCGCCTCCACCCGCCGGGTGTCCCCGGGCAGCCGCACCGCCACCGGCGCGCCCACCAGATCACCGGCGGCGTCCTCGATCTTCGCGAGGGCCCGCTCGACGGCCTCCCGATTGGCCACCCCGGGCGTCTCGGCGAGCATCCGCAGCGCCACCACGAGGGCGAGCGCCTCGTCGGGGGTGAGCCGCAGCGGGCGGTCGATGCCGGCGTCGTAGGTGATGGTCACCCGGTCGCCGTCGAAGGCCATGTCGATCAGGTCACCGGGGCCGTAGCCAGGCAGCCCGCACACCCAGAGCAGCTCCAGGTCCTCGCGCAGCTGTCGCTCGGTGACGCCCAGGTCACCGGCCGCCTCGGCGATCTCGATGCCCGGCCGGGCCAGCAGGTAGGGCACCAGGTTGAGCAGCCGGGCCAGGCGGTCGGCGGAGGCCCGGGAGCCGCCGCGCGCGGCGGGCCGGGTCATCGGGCATCACCGGTGACGACCAGCTCGTCGTGCCGGGCGGCGATCTCCTTGAGCCGCTGGATGACCGCCTCGCGGACTTCCGGCGGGTCGAGCACGCGCACGTCCGGGCCGTAACGGACGAGCTGACCGGCCAGCCCGTCCGGATCCGCGTACGGCAGGACCAGCCGGTCGCCGTCCGGGCCGGCGGTCACCTCGACCGCCCAGCGGCGCAGACCGGCGGCCCGGCCGGGTGCGGCCAGCACGGTGGCCCGACCGGTGCGCTCCACCGGGCCGGACCAGCGGGCCACGTGGCTGATCAGGTCGACGCCGGCCGGCGGCTCGTAGGCGCCGGGCGCGCCGGTCACCCGGACCGCGCCGACCACCCGGGACAGCCGGAAGCAGCGCGTCGCCGCGCGGTCCAGGTCGTGGCCGACCACATACCACCGGCCACGCCAGCAGACCACGCCCCACGGCTGCAGCCGCCGACGGCTGGGCGCGTCCCGGTCGGGCACCCGGTAGTCGAACCCGACCTCCCGGCGGTCGCGGGCGGCGGCGGTCAGCGGCGCGAACGCCGGGTCGACGGTGACCATCGGCTCCAGGCCCAGGGTGGCCTGCGGGTCCACGTCCACCCCGGCGGCGCGCAGTTTGGCCAGCCCCGACGAGGCGGCGGCGGCGAGACCGGCGTGCTGCCACAGCCGCGCGGCGATGCCCACGGCGGCGGCCTCGTCCGGTTCGAGGGGGATGTCGGGCAACGCGTACTCGCGGTGGGCGATCCGGTAGCCGGGCTCGGCGTCGAAGACACTGGCCGTCCCGGTCTCCAGCGGCACGCCCAGCTCGCGCAGCTCGGCCTTGTCCCGCTCGAACTTGCGCTGGAACGCCTCGTGGTCACGCGCGTCGTCCGGATCGTGCTCGTAACCGGGCACGGTCGCGGCGATCTGCGCGGCGGTCAGGAACCGTCGCGTGGACAGCAGGCAGATCACCAGGTTGACCAGGCGTTCGGTGCGGGTCCGCGACACGGGTAGACGCTAGCAGCCGACGCGCCCGAGACCTGCACCCGCGCTGGCGTGCCGCACATCTGTTCGGATCGGCGGGTCCCGGCCACTCGCCGAGCGCCGGGCCGCCACCGGTCATAGGGTGCCTTCATGGCGCAAGCGGGGGTCAAGACCGAGAGCGTCAGCACCGTGGTCGTCGCCGGGGCGGCCAACCTCGCCATCGCGGTGGCGAAGCTGATCGCCGGGCTGATCTCCGGCTCCGCCGCGATGCTCTCCGAGGCGGCGCACTCGGTCGCCGACACGACCACCGAGGTGCTGCTCTACCAGGCGCTGCGCCGTGGCGCGCGACCAGCGGACGCCCGGCACCCCTTCGGGTACGGCAAGGAGAGCTACGTCTGGGCGTTCTTCGCCGCCATGTTCACCTTCGTCGCCGGCGCCGGTTTCGCCGTCACCCACGGCGTGACCACCATCCTGTTGCACCAGCACAGCGACGACTACCTCATCTCGTACATCGTGCTGGGGGTGTCCTTCGTCATCGAGTCGATCTCGCTGGGCCGGGCCGTCCGGCAGGTCCGCCGCGAGTCCCGGCGGTGGCGGACCACTCCCCGACACTTCCTGCGGCTGACCGCCGACACCACCGTCAAGGCGGTCTTCCTGGAGGACAGCGCCGCCCTGATCGGTCTGCTGCTGGCCGGGCTCGGGGTCGGCCTGTCCGAGGCCACCGGCGACGAGGTGTGGGACGGCGTCGCGTCGATCCTGATCGGGCTGCTGCTCCTGACCGTCGCCGGGATCCTGGCCAGCAACAACCTGTCGCTGCTGGTCGGTCGGGCGGCCCCGGAGCGACTGCGCCGCGAGATCGAGCAGGAGCTGGCCGGGCTACCCGAGGTGGAACGGATCGATACCCTGCTGACCATGCAGCTCGGCCCGGACGACCTGCTGGTCGCCGCGAAGGTCGATTTCCGCGACGAGGCCACCGGCGCGGCCATCGAGGCCAGCGCCGACGAGGCCGAACGGCGGCTCACCGGGCGGTACCCGGAGATCCGCTACGTCTTCCTCGATCCCACCCGGTCCCTGCCCGGCGCCGTCGGCAAGGCCCGCAACACCCAGGCCCGGCCGAGCCCGGACTCCGGCGGCGAACCAGACCCGAGCTGAACCACGCGCCGGACCACCCGGGCGCGGGGCGCCGGGTCCGCGCCGCTAGCGTGCCCGTCATGGTGCGATGGCGGGCAGGGACGGTGGCGGCGCTGCGACGGCAGTGGACCGGGGCGGTGGAGCTGGACGTCGACCTGCCCGACGGCACCCGGATGCGGGCGCTGGCCTACCCGGAGCTGGTCGGCACTCCCGAGCCCGGCGACCGGGTGCTGCTCAACGCCGGGGCGCTGCTGATGGGGCTGGGCACCGGCGGGTACGCCCTGGTGGTGGCTCTGCCGGACCGGCTGCCGCCGGACCCGCCGGACGCCGGCGACACCCGCGACGCCGGGCACCTCGTCAAGGCCCGCTACACCCCACTGCAACCGATCCTGCTCGGCGTCGACGAGGAGGCGTCCCCGCACCGGGACGTGCTGGCCGACGCCGACGACCTGGGCGGGCTGCCGGTCGTCACCGCCGACCTGCACTCGGCCCTGCCGGCGATCCTCGCTGGTATCCGGGCCGCGGCCCCGGACGCCCGGGTGGCGTACCTGCTCACCGACGGCGGGGCGTTGCCGGCCTGGTTCTCCCGTACCCTCGCCGGGCTGCGCGCCGAACTGGCCGGCACGATCACCGTCGGGCAGGCGTTCGGCGGCGACCTGGAGGCCACCACCCTGCACGGCGGCCTGCTCGCCGCCCGGTACGTGCTGCGCGCCGACGTGGCCGTGGTCGCGCAGGGTCCGGGCAACCTCGGCACCGGCACCCGGTGGGGCTTCTCCGGGGTGGCCGTCGGCGAGGCGGTCAACGCGATCGCCACGCTGGGCGGTCGACCCGTCGGGTCACTGCGGATCTCCGCCGCCGATCCCCGCCCCCGGCACCGGGGCGTGTCGCACCACAGCCTCACCGCGTACGGGCGGGTGGCGCTCGCCCCGGCGGAGCTGGTGGTGCCCGACGACCTGGACCCGGCGTTGGCCGCCGAGGTGGACGCGGCGCTGGCCCCGCTGGCCGCCCGGCACCGCATCGTCCGGGTGCCCACCGCCGGCCTCGACGCCGCGCTGCGGGCCAGCGTCGTGCCACTGTCCACGATGGGACGTGGCCTCGACGCCGACCACGCCTACTTCCTCGCGGCGGCGGCGGCCGGCCGCCACGCCACCACCCTGCTCCCCTGACAGTGCGGCGGAGGGCGACCCGGGTCAGCGGATCACGGGGCGCTTGTCCCGGGGTAGGGCTTCGATCAACTCCCGAGGCAGGTTGAGGGTCTCCGCGATGACCTGGGGTGGCGTGTTCGCCATCCACTGGGTCAGGGAGATGTCCTCGAAGAGGGGCTTGCGGAACATCTCCAGGAAGACCAGCGGCTCCTCGCCGAGGTTCTCGATGTAGTGGCCGTAGGCGAACGGCACGTACCCGACGTCCCCGGAGCGCATGTCGAAGGTGCCCGCCACACCACTGCTGGCGAACACGCCCATCCGGCCGTGCCCGGAGAGGTAGTACTGCCACTCGTCGTCGGTGGGATGCCAGTGCAGCTCCCGCATCCCACCCGGGTCGACCTCCACCAGAGCGGCGCAGATGGTGGTGGCCGCGGCGAACTGGGACACGTCGGCGATGCGTACCTGCCCACCGGCGAACCGCTGCGGCTGCTGGGCGAGCAGCCGATGGCTCAGCGTGCGGGGCACATCCCCGGTCGGGCTCACCACCCGGTCCCGATCCAGCCGCGGCGGCACCTCTCCGGCGAAGATGTACTTCTCCCGATCCGGGATCGAGTCGAGCTGCTCGGGCCGCCAGCCGAAGTTCTTCGCCAACACGTCCTTCGGGGTGTGCGCGAAGAAGTCGCTGATCAGGAACGTGCCGTTCTCGGTGAACGCCCCGTCGTCGAAGACCAGCAGGAACTCGACGCCCTCGTCGAGGGCCTGGATGTGGTGCGGCACCCCTTGCGGGAAGAACCACAGGTCACCGGCGCGCACGTCGTCGAGGAAGTTCCGGCCCTCCTGGTCGACGGCGCTGATCCGGGCGCTGCCGCGCGACACGTACGCCCACTCGGACTGCTTGTGCCAGTGCAGCTCCCGGTACGCGCCCGGCTCCAACGCCATGTCCACGCCGCACAGCTCGGTGGCGACCGGCAGCTCCCGCACGGTGACCTCGCGGGTCCAGCCGCCCCGTTGGATGCGGGTGTGCGCGTCGGAGAAGGAGAACCGCAGGTTGGGCAGGGTGCCCGCGTCCGTGCTCGGTGGCGTCAACAGATCGGGGTTCTGCCGGTCCTGGACCACGTCGCGCGGCCCGGGGTCCCGCCAGCCGGCCTGTCCCCTCTGGGGTTGTGGCGTCGCCCTGTCCCCGCCCGTCATCGCTCGCTCCCTCCGTCGGCCAGCCCGATGCCACCGCGGCGCCGCGTGCGGGCGTCCGGTGACCGGCGACGGGTACCCGGCCCCGAGACCCGGGCGGGCCAGCGGTGGCCCGGCCGGGCCAGCCACCGCCGACGGGCGGCGAAGACCCGGGGATCAGGCGAGGAAGATGAGGGCGAGCCAGCCGCCCACGATGAGCACCAGCGCTAGGGCCAGCACCCAGGTCGGCACGGTGTACTCGCCGCGGCGGTTGCGGTCGATCTCGGCGCGGATCTTGTCCCGCCGGCGTTCGACCCAGTTCTGCCGCTCGGCGCCGCGCTCGGAGCGGTCGGAAGGTCCAGAAGTCGTCATGGCGCGCCCAGCCTACCGGGCCGGCCGGCCCCGCCGGCGGACACCACCGCCGGGGCCGGCACACCCGTCACATGCTGGCGATCAGCCGCTCCACCCGTTCGTCGTACGCCCGGAACGGGTCCTTGCAGAGCACGGTGCGCTGCGCCTGGTCGTTGAGCTTCAGGTGCACCCAGTCGACGGTGAAGTCCCGCCGCTTCTCCTGGGCGTGCCGGATGAACTCGCCGCGCAGCCGCGCCCGGGTGGTCTGCGGCGGGGTCTCCTTGGCCTCGAAGATCTCCGGATCGGTGGCCACCCGGTCCACGTCGCCGCGGCGCTCCAGCAGCCCGTAGAGGCCGCGACCACGACGCACGTCGTGGTAGGCCAGGTCCATCTGCGCCACCCGGGGGTGCGACAGTGGCAGGTCGTGCTTGCGCTGGTAGCGCTCGATCAGCCGCAGTTTGCTGACCCAGTCGATCTCGCGGGAGACCGGCTCCAGGTCCCCGGTCTCCACCGCGCTCAGCACCCGGCCCCACAGCTCGACCACCCGCTTGGCCGCCTGGTCGCCCCCGCGGCGCTCCACGAACTCGGTGGCCTTGGCCAGGTATTCCTGCTGGATGTCCAGCGCGCTGACCTCCTTGCCGGAGGCCAGCCGGACCTTGCGCCGGCCCGTGATGTCGTGCGAGACCTCACGGATCGCCCGGATCGGGTTCTCCAGCGACAGGTCGCGCATCACCACCCCGGCCTCGATCATCCGCAGCACGATGTCGGCCGTGCCGACCTTGAGCAGCGTGGTGACCTCGTTCATGTTGGAGTCGCCGACGATCACGTGCAGCCGCCGGTAGCGCTCGGCGTCGGCGTGCGGCTCGTCGCGGGTGTTGATGATCGGGCGGCTGCGGGTGGTCGCCGAGGAGACGCCCTCCCAGATGTGCTCGGCCCGCTGTGACAGGCAGTAGACCGCGCCACGCGGGGTTTGCAGGACCTTGCCGGCCCCGCAGATCAACTGCCGGGTGACCAGGAAGGGGATGAGGACGTCGGCGAGTCGGCCGAACTCGCCGTGCCTGGAGACCAGGTAATTCTCGTGGCAGCCGTACGAGTTGCCGGCCGAGTCGGTGTTGTTCTTGAACAGGTAGATCTCACCCGCGATGCCCTCGTCGTGCAGTCGCTTCTCCGCGTCGACGAGCAGGCCCTCCAGGATCCGCTCGCCGGCCCGGTCGTGGGCGACCAGGTCGGTCACCGAGTCGCACTCCGGTGTGGCGTACTCCGGGTGCGACCCGACGTCCAGGTAGAGCCGGGCCCCGTTACGCAGGAACACGTTGCTCGACCGACCCCAGGACACGACGCGACGGAACAGATACCGCGCGACCTCGTCCGGGGACAGCCGCCGCTGCCCGCGATAGGTGCAGGTGACGCCGTACTCGGTCTCGAGGCCGAAGATTCGCCGCTCCATGGTGTGACATTAGCCGTCCGGAGGGCCCGTTCGTCACTGTCAGACCACAGGTCGTGCCCGGGGGGCGGTCACATACCGGTTGAGTGCGACATTCCGTCCGGCCCGCGCGCGCCGGCTGCGCCCCGCCCCGGATGCGCCGGCAACGGCGCGACGGCCCTCTCGGGATGCCGGCTCGCGTAGAGTGCTGAACCCGTGAGGATCCTCGTCACCGGCGGAGCGGGATTTATCGGCTCGGCGTACGTGCGCATGCTGCTCGGCGCGCCGGGCGGCGACGCGGGACTCCCGGTGAGCGAGCCGGACGTGGTGACCGTGCTGGACAAGCTGACCTACTCGGGCAACCTGACCAACCTCGACCCGGTGCGCGACGACCCCCGGCTGCGGTTCGTGCAGGGTGACATCTGCGACCCGGCCCTGGTCGACGAGGTTGTCGCCGGGCACGACGTGATCGTGCACCTCGCCGCCGAATCGCACGTCGACCGGTCCATCGCTGGCGCCGCCCCGTTCGTCACCACCAACGTGCTCGGCACCCAGACGCTGCTGGACGCCGCGCTGCGCCACGGCACCGGGCGGTTCGTGCACGTCTCCACCGGCGAGGTCTACGGCTCGA
Source organism: Micromonospora sp. NPDC005087 (assembly GCF_042872965.1). Lineage (NCBI taxonomy): Bacteria > Bacillati > Actinomycetota > Actinomycetes > Micromonosporales > Micromonosporaceae > Micromonospora > Micromonospora sp. NPDC005087. The sequence continues at coordinate 1,004,485 of NZ_JBIALB010000001.1, forward strand.
TCGACGAAGGTTCCTGGACCGAGACCTGGCCGTTGGCGCCCACCTCGCCGTACTCGGCCTCGAAGGCCGGCGCCGACCTGCTCGCCCTGGCCTACCACCGCACCCACGGCATGGACGTGGTGGTCACCCGCTGCTCCAACAACTACGGGCCGTACCAGTTCCCGGAGAAGGTCATCCCGCTGTTCGTCACGAACCTGCTCGACGGCGGCACCGTCCCGCTCTACGGCGACGGCGGCAACGTCCGGGACTGGCTGCACGTGCACGACCACTGCCGGGGCATCGCCCTCGTGCAGCACAAGGGCCGCCCCGGCGAGGTCTACCACATCGGCGGCGGCACCGAACTGACCAACCGGGAACTCACCGGCCGGCTGCTGGAAGCCTGCGGCGCCGGCTGGGACCGGGTGGTCCCGGTCCCGGACCGCAAGGGCCACGACCGCCGCTACTCGCTCGACACCATCAAGATCAGCGAAGAGCTGGGGTACGCCCCGAGCATCGACCTGGAACACGGTCTGGCCGCGACGGTCCGGTGGTACCGCGACAACCGGGCCTGGTGGGAGCCGCTGCGGTAGGGATTTACTCGGCCGTCTGCGTGCCCGACTTGTCCTCGAGATCGGCCGACCCGGCGGACGACGTGGGCTTGTGCGCCTCCTCGGTCGGCGACGTCGGCGCCTCGGCACGGTCCCCGGCCGGCGGCTCGGCGCCCCCGTCCAGCAGCGAGGTCAACGCCGCGCCGGTGATCCGGCGGAAGGTCCGCCCGACGCGCCGGCGGTCCAGCACCGCGACCTCAAGCTGGTTCGCGGCGATCGTCCGGGCGGCGCCGCCCTCCCCGCCGACGGTGCTCAACGCCTGCACCGCGACGTTCACCGCCTCCCCGAGCGACATGTCCGCCCGGTGGTTCGACTTCAGCACGCCGGTGATCGCCTCGGCCTGCCCACCCATCGCCATCCGCCCCGGCTCGTCGTTGACCGAACCGTCGTAGGTCAGTCGGTACAGCTCATCGTCGTCGGGAGTGGCACCGACCTCCGCCACGCAGATCTCCACCTCGAACGGCTTCGACTGCTCGGTGAAGATCGCGCCCAGCGTCTGCGCGAACGCGTTCGCCAGGGCCCGACCGGTGACGTCCCGCCGGTCGTAGCTGAGCCCGTTCAGGTCCGCCATCCGCACGCCGGCCCGGCGCAGGTTCTCGAACTCGTTGTACCGGCCGACGGCGGCGAAGCCGATCCGGTCGTAAATCTCACTGACCTTGTGCAGGGCGCTGGAGAGGTTCTCCGCGACGAAGAGCACCCCGCCGGCATAGCTGAGGACCACCGCGCTACGACCCCGGGCGATGCCCTTGCGGGCCAACTCGGAGCGGTCGCGCATGATCTGTTCGGGCGAGGCGTAGAACTGCATGGCCACGGCGGCGGTTCTCCTTACGGCGCTGAGCTGACGACTGCTGACTGGTGGGGGTGGGCGAGAGTCAACCGCCCGGGTTCTCCATCCGGCCGGAAACCACACCCTCGGCAATCGCCGCCGTCTCGGCGTCGGTCAGCCGGCGGGTGCCGTCGGCCGTCGCGGTCATCACCACCGGGTAGATCCGTCGGGTCAGGTCCGGTCCGCCGGTCGCGGTGTCGTCGTCCGCGGCATCGTAGAGCGCCTCGACCGCCAGCCGGGTCGCGTCGTCGACGGACAGGCCGGCCCGGAAGCGCTTCTTCAACGCGGACTTGGCGAAGAGCGAGCCGGAGCCGATCGCGTCGTAGCCGGTCTCCTCGTACGGGCCGCCGGTCACGTCGAAGCTGAAGATCCGGCCAGCCCGCGCCGGGTCCGCGCAGGCGAGGTCGAAGCCGGCGAAGAGTGGCACCACCGCCAGCCCCTGCATGGCGGCGCCCAGGTTGCCCCGGATCATCGAGGCCAGCCGGTTTGCCTTGCCGTCCAGCGAGAGCATGGCGCCCTCGATCTTCTCGTAGTGCTCCAACTCCACCTGGAACAGTCGCATCAGCTCGATGCCGATGCCCGCGGTGCCCGCGATGCCGACCAGCGAGTACGCGTCCGCCGGGTGCACCTTCTCGATGTCGCGCTGGGCGATCAGGTTGCCCATGGTGGCCCGTCGGTCGCCGGCCATCACCACACCGTCAGCGGCCGCGATGGCCACGATGGTGGTCGCGTGCGGCGCCAGGTCGGCGGCCATGCCCGGTGGCAGCGGCCGTCGACCGGGCAGCATCTCGGGCGCCACCCGGCTCAGGAACGTGGTGAAGGAGGACGTCCCCGCGTTGGTGAACACATCTGGTAGACGCCCGGATGGATCAAAGCCCGCTGCCACGTGGTTCCTCTCAGGTACGTGATCGCCCTGGCCAGCCTCATGGGACTGTCACGGAACTGGCCAAGACCACCGTTGCAGTTGAAGCAGAGTATCCCGCGCACCCATCCGGTGCGATGATCGTGGTCCAGATGTTCCGGATCGGGGCGCTCACAGATGGCGCACACGCCGCCCTGCTCGGCCAGGAGCTCGTCGAACTCCTTCTGCCCCACGCCGTAGCGCCGCCGCAGGTGGTATTCGCGCGTGCCGCCGTATAGCCGCTGCGCGGTCTCCTTGCTCCGGTCATTATGGCAGGGTTTGCAGTAGCTGTGCCGACCACTGGCCTTAGCCCTGGTAGTGGGAAAATCCCCCAGCGGCTTGATCTGCTCGCAATCCGGGCACCACTTGAGACCCTGACCGACCGGCGTCGCCGACCGTCGCTGCAGCGAGACGCCTCGCTTGCGGCGACTGACCTCCGACCGGGCGTTCGCGCACGACTTGCAGTAGAAGGCGAGCCCGTCCGTCCGTCGACGGTCGCTGTGGAACTCAGTGCGTGGCAGTAACCGCTTTCAGTCCGGGCATATCTTGTCCGATCGGCCTGACAAACCGGACATATGCCTCATTGGCCCCCTTTTTGGACGTAACCCCTCACGAATTCTTCTGCATTCTCTTCAAGAACGGAGTCGATCTCGTCGAGCAGGTCGTCGACGTCCTCGGTGATCTCGGCGTGCCGCTCCGCCACCTCAGGGTTGGCCTCGGTGGTGACGTCCTCGATCTCCTCGCCCTGCCGGGACTTGCCGGACTGCGACTGACCGCCGCTGTCACGAGTGGCCATAGCTGCCTCCTCTAGATCGCCTGGCATGAAATCTACCCCGTGGAAGCGACGGAAAGCCCCCGCGTCAGCCGTGTTCGGGTGGCACCGATCGCCGATCCCCGACGGGCGCGGCGTCGCTCACCGGCCGGTCAGCGTCTCCAGGAGGTCCTTGGCGCTGGCGCAGCGGTCGAACAACGCCCCGACGTGCGCGCGGGTGCCCCGTTCCGGCTCCATCATCGGCACCCGGACCAGCGACTCCCGGCCGACGTCGAAGATCACCGAATCCCAGCTGGCGGCGACCACCTCGGAGGCGTACTGCGCCAGGCAGCGACCGCGGAAGTAGGCCCGGGTGTCCTCGGGCGGCTCGGTCATCGCGGTGCGCGTCTCCTCGTCGGTGAGCAGCGTCTTCATCGCCCCCCGGGAAACCAGCCGGTGGTAGAGGCCCTTCTCCGGCCGGACGTCGGAGTATTGCAGGTCGACGAGCTGGAGCTTGTGCGCGCCCCAGCCGAGCTTCTCCCGCTCCCGGTAGCCCTCCAGCAGCCGCTGCTTCGCGACCCAGTCCAACTCGTCGGCGCAGAGCATCGGATCGCGACCCAGCCGGTCCAGCACGCTCTCCCAGCGGTCGAGGACGTCGGTGGTCTGCTCGTCCACGTCCGTGCCGTAGCGGTCGTCGACAAAGGACCGGACGCGCTCCAGGTAGGCCCACTGCACGTCCAGCGCGGTGAGCCGGCGGCCGTCGCGCAGCCGCATCCGGTGGGTCAGGGACGGGTCGTGGCTGACCGCACGCAGCTCGCTGACCGGGTCGGCGATGCCGAGGTCCGAGCCGAGCGCCTTCTCCTCGATCATGGTGAGGATCAGCGCGGTGGTGCCGACCTTGAGGTAGGTGGAGATCTCCGAGAGGTTGGCGTCGCCGATGATGACGTGCAGCCGGCGGTACTTGTCGGCGTCGGCGTGCGGCTCGTCCCGGGTGTTGATGATGGGGCGCTTGAGGGTGGTCTCCAGACCCACCTCGACCTCGAAGAAGTCGGCGCGTTGGGAGATCTGGAAGCCGCTCTGGCCGCCGTCCTGGCCGATGCCGACGCGGCCGGCGCCGCAGACGATCTGCCGGGTGACGAAGAAGGGCGTCAGGTACGCCACGATGTCGGCGAACGGGGTCTGTCGGCGCATCAGGTAGTTCTCGTGCGCGCCGTAGCTGGCGCCCTTGTTGTCGGTGTTGTTCTTGTAGAGGTGGATCGGCTGGCTGCCGGGGATGGTGGCGGCCCGGCGGGACGCCTCGGCCATCACCCGCTCGCCGGCCTTGTCCCAGCGCACCACGTCGCGCGGGTTGGTCACCTCGGGGGTGGAGTATTCCGGGTGGGCGTGGTCGACGTAGAGCCGGGCGCCGTTGGTGAGTATCACGTTGGCCAGGCCGAGGTCCTCGTCGGCGAGGGCCTCGGCGGGGTCGTAGGCGGCCCCGGAGTAGGTGAAGCCGCGCGCGTCGCGCAGCGGCGATTCCTCCTCGTAGTCCCACCGGGCCCGCCCACCCCGGTTGAGCTCGGGGCGGGCTCCGTATGCGTTGACCACCTGGGACGAGGTGACCATCGGGTTGGCTCCGGCCTGGCCGGGCACGGAGATGCCGTACTCGATCTCGGTGCCCATGATCCGTCTTACGCTCATCGACCTACCCGCTTCGCTCGCCCGACCCGGTCCCCCGTCACGTCGAGCGTAGTCCGACAGATCGGGGACGGGGGCACGCCGGTGCAGCCGTGTCACCGGTGTCGTCGCCGCGCCCGGGTCCACAGGAAACGGCCGGGGCCCGGGACGCGTCGCGTCCCGGGCCCCGGCCGTTGCTAGCTGTGGCTCAGAGGTACTGGCCGGTGTTGCTGGCGGTTTCGATGGACCGCCCGGCCTCGGCGCCCTTGCCGCCGGAGACCAGCGTGCGGATGTAGACGATCCGCTCGCCCTTCTTGCCGGATATCCGGGCCCAGTCGTCGGGGTTGGTGGTGTTGGGCAGGTCCTCGTTCTCCCGGAACTCGTCGACGCAGGCGTCGAGCAGGTGCTGCAGGCGCAGCCCCTTGCGCCCGGAGGTGAGGAACTCCTTGATGGCCATCTTCTTGCTGCGGTCGACGATGTTCTGGATCATCGCGCCGGAGTTGAAGTCCTTGAAGTAGAGGACTTCCTTGTCACCGTTGGCGTAGGTGACCTCGAGGAAGCGGTTCTCCTCGGTCTCCGAGTACATCCGCAGCACCACGGCGTCGATCATGGCCGCGACGGTGGCCTGGGGGTCGGCGCCGTGCTCGGCCAGGTCGTCCGGGTGCAGGGGCAGCCCGGAGAGGATGTACTTGGAGAAGATGTCCTTCGCCGCTTCGGCGTCCGGCCGCTCGATTTTGATCTTCACGTCGAGCCGACCCGGACGCAGGATCGCCGGGTCGATCATGTCTTCCCGGTTGGAAGCGCCGATGACGATGACGTTCTCCAGCCCCTCCACGCCGTCGATCTCGCTGAGCAGCTGCGGGACGATCGTGTTCTCCACGTCGGAGGAGACACCGGAGCCACGGGTCCGGAAGATCGAGTCCATCTCGTCGAAGAACACGATCACCGGGGTGCCCTCGCCGGCCTTCTCCCGGGCCCGCTGGAAGATCAGCCGAATGTGCCGCTCGGTCTCGCCGACGTACTTGTTGAGCAGCTCCGGGCCCTTGATGTTGAGGAAGAAGCTGGTGTGCTTCTCCTTGCCCTGCCGCTCGGCGATCTTCTTGGCCAGCGAGTTGGCCACCGCTTTGGCGATCAGCGTCTTGCCGCAGCCGGGCGGGCCGTAGAGCAGGATGCCCTTGGGCGGGCGGAGCTGGTGCTCACGGAACAGGTCCGCGTGCAGGAAGGGCAGCTCCACCGCGTCGCGGATCTGCTCGATCTGCGACTGGAGGCCACCGATGTCGGTGTAGCCGACGTCGGGCACCTCCTCCAGGACCAGCTCCTCGACCTCGCTCTTCGGGATCCGCTCGTACGCGTACGAGGAGCGGGGCTCGATCATGAGCGAGTCGCCGGCCCGGATCGCCGAGCCGATGAGCGTCTCGGCGAGGTGCACGATGCGCTCCTCGTCGGAGTGGGAGACCACCAGTGCCCGGTCACCCGGCGCACCGCCCGGCCCCTCCAGGATCTCCTTGAGCATCACCACCTCGCCGACCCGCTCGTAGCCGAACGCGTCGACGATGTTGAGCGCGTCGTTGAGCAGGACCTCCTGGCCCCGGCGCAGCTCGGCCACGTCGAGCGAGGGCGAGACGGCGACCCGCAGCTTGCGACCGCCGGTGAAGACGTCCACCGTGCCGTCGTCGTGCTTGGCCAGGAAGACGCCGTAGCCACTCGGCGGTTGTGCGAGGCGGTCGATCTCCTCCTTGAGCGTCACAATCTGCGTGCGAGCCTCCTTGAGGGTGCTCACCAGCCGGTCGTTGTTCTCGGTCAGCCGCGCCAACTGTGCCTGGGTGGCCGCCAGCCGCTCTTCGAGCTGCCGGACGTGTCGGGGGCTTTCGGTCAACTTGCGCCGCACCAGGGCGAGTTCCTCTTGAAGGAACGCGACCTGCGTGGAGAGATCGTGGGCTTCCTTCTCCCACCGTGCGGCGCGCGAGTCCGCGTCGTCGCTGCGTGCCACGTCCCACCTCCCCGGGGGGCTTGAACGTTCTGCCCTAACACTAGCCGCTATGAGGCCGATTCGGTCCCACGCAACACCCTCGTCACCGAACCTTGATCGCCAAGGGTGGCCTGGCGGGCCGGTACTGGCGTTCGGGTACCGTCGGACCGTACGACGGGAGAACATGGGGGGTGCTCCGGTGGCCGAGGTCGCGACCGACCAGTTGCAGGTCTGGGTGGACCAGGATCTCTGCACGGGCGATGGGCTCTGTGTGCAGTACGCGCCGGAGGTGTTCGAGTTCGACATCGACGGCCTGGCGTATGTCAAGGGCGCCGACGGTGAGCTGCGGATGGCGCCGGGCAGCCGGGTGGACGTGCCCGAGCACCTGCGGCTCGAGGTGATCGACTCCGCGAAGGAGTGCCCGGGCGACTGCATCCACGTCGTGCGGGGCGACGGTGTCGAGGTCGCCGGCCCGGACGCCGAGGACTGAGCCACCCGCCAACCGGCGCGGCCCCCGGCACGAGGGGGTAGGGCTCAGAGCAGCGGGCGGCCGACCACCGAGGCGACCAGCCGGGCGAACTCTTCCAACCGGGCGATCTGCCCGGCGCCGCCGTCGTCGAGGGTCTTGCCGAAGCGCAGCGCGTCGTGCCGTGGCGTGCCGACGATCTCCTCGCTCGGCGGCGCCTCGTCCAGCGAGGTGAGCAGCAGATACACGTCGATGCTGTCGACACGGATCTCGCCGCTGTCGGTGCGGTTGAGCCGGCGACGGCAGCCGACCTCGGTGACGGTGGAGACCGGCACCACCCGCAGCGACGACGTCATCGACCCCGGCGGGCCCTCCGTCGGCGGCACGTCCTCGCCGTGCCAGAGGATCAGCCGGCTGCCGTCGCAGACCACGACCTCCTGCCACACGCCGTTGACCTCGTTGACGAAGCGTTCCAGGGTGAAGCCGAGCACCGACGCGCCGCGCAGCACCCCGCCGAGCGCCTCCAGGGCCACGTCCGGGTCGCGCAGGTAGGCGCGCGCCGCCGACTCCAGGTCCTGGTAGGGCGACCAGTCCGGAAACACCGCGGGCAGATCGCCGCCGCCGTAGCCCGGTCGGCTCATGCCGCCGCCTCCCCCCGCTCGGCGACGCCGTCGCCCGGGCGCGGGCCGACCCGGTCGACCCGCGCACCCACACCGACCTGCCTGCTCGCACCGGCCCGGACGCCCGCACCCCCACGCGTGCTCACGCCGGCCCGCCCAGCTCGATGGTCACGGCCTGTCCATCTCCCCCGTCGCGTCGGGCTCCACACCCGCCACCTGCGCGGCGGCCGCCTGTCGGGCCGCCTCCGCCTCGCGCAGCACCTGCCGGCGCTGCACGTACGCCTCGGTGCCCTTGCTGGGCTTGCGGCGGCGGGGCGGCGCGGTGACCCCGGGGGCCAGCTTGCGGGCGGAGACCAGGAACGCGGTGTGCGCGATCATCCGGTGGTCCGGCCGGACGGCGAGGCCCTCGGCGTGCCAGTCCCGCACCAGCGACTCCCAGGCCCGCGGCTCGGTCCAGCCGCCGCGCTCGCGCAGCGCCTCCACCAGCTCGGAGAGCTGGGGCGTGGTGGCCACGTAGCCGATGAAGACGCCGCCGGGCACCAGCGCCCGCTCGACCATGTCGAGCGTCTCCCACGGGGTGAGCATGTCCAGGATGATCCGGTCGAAGCCGGTCTCCTGGCACTGCGCGACGTCGCCGACGTGCAGGTTCCAGGCCGGGTGCGGCCCGTCGAAGAACGACTCGACGTTGCGCCGCGCGATCTGGGCGAAGTCGTCCCGCAGCTCGAACGAGTGCAGGTCCCCCTCGGTGCCGACCGCGCGCAGCAGTGAGCAGCTCAGCGCGCCGGAGCCGGCGCCGGCCTCCAGGACCTTCGCGCCGGGAAAGATATCGCCCATCGCGACGATCTGCGCCGAGTCCTTCGGGTAGATCACCTGCGCGCCGCGCGGCATGGACAGCACGTAGTCCGACAGCAGCGGCCGCAGCGCCAGGAAGGCCGTGCCGCCGCCGGTGGTGGTGACCACGCTGCCGTCGGGCAGGCCGATCAGCGCGTCGTGCGCCAGGATGCCGCGGTGGGTGTGGAACTCCTTGCCGGGCTCCAGCGTCACGGTGTGCATCCGCCCCTTGGGGTCGGTCAGCTGCACCCGGTCGCCGGGCCGGAACGGCCCCCGGTGCACGGGTGTCAGCGCCGGGGAGGCGGCGTCGGCCGGGACGGTGGAGGGAGTTGCGGTCACGATGTCATCTTCCGGTCGGGTTCGAGGACCTGCGCGAGGTCCGCGATGTGCAGAATGCCGACGACATCTTCGCCTGCCGTCACCACGTACTGCGCGCCCGGGTGGCTCTGCACGGCCTCCATCACCCGCTCGCCGTCCAGCCCGACCGGCAGCGCGGGGAGCGCGCCCAGCGACCGGGCGACGGCGTCCACGGCCAGCCACGGGCGGCGATCGACGGGTACCGCCTCGGCGGCGGCCGGGTCGACCAGCGCGACCGGCCGGCCGGTGGAGTCCGTGACCAGCAGCGCGGCGGCGGGCTGCCCACCCTCGGCGCGCCGGCGCTGGGCCTCGGACAGCGGTGTGCCGGTGGTCACCGGCCAGACCGGCCGGGCCAGGCGGGACAGGTCGATCAGCGGGAACCGGCGGCTGACCCGGGCGGCCCGGATCGACTGCCCGGCGCCGCGCCAGAGGGTGACGGCGACCAGCAGCATCAGCGGCAGCGCCAGTGGCGCCAGGAAGCCGCCGACGGTGAGCAGGAGGACCAGGATCGTGGTGCCGACGGCGACGACGCGGCCGGCCCAGCCGGCGACCTCGGTGCCGCGGTGCCGGTCGCCGGTCAGCCCCCACACCGCGGCGCGCAGCGCCCGGCCGCCGTCGAGTGGCAGCCCGGGCAGGCTGTTGAACAGCGCGACGATGACGTTGCTCACCGCGAGCTGGAAGGCGAGCTGGTGGGCCACGCCGCCCCCCGGCAGGGCGAGCGTGGCGGCGACCGCGACGACGGCCAGCACCGCGGAGACCGCCGGGCCGGCCAGTGACACCAGCAGGTCGACGCGGGGAGACGGGGCGTCCCGGTCCATCTCGGTGTAGCCGCCGAGCAGTTCCAGAGTGATCCCGCGCACACCGATGCCGTAGCGGCGGGCGGTGAGCGCGTGGCCCAGCTCGTGCAGCAGCACCGAGCCGAGCAGCGACACCACGAACCCGAAGCCGATCAGATAGCCGCTGATCTGCGGCAGGTCCAGCTGCCGGCGGGCGAACTCCGCGTACAGCACGGCGACCAGCGCGGCGAGCAGGAGCATCGAGGCGTTGAGGTGCAACGGCACTCCGAACACCCGGCCCACGTTCAGGCCGGTGCGCCGGTCGGGTCGCCGCGGCGGTCGGGATGTCTGCTCCATCGGGACGATGCTACGGACCGGGGGTGTCCGGGCCGGGTGGCGGTCGGTGTCACACCGGTGCCCTAACCTTTGCCGACATGACGGCGGAACCGGTCACCACCCACCAGTCCCCCTCCCCGGCGCAGTTGCCGCCGACGGTGCGGGCCTCGCTGTCCCCGTCGCGGGCGGCGGATTTCAAGACCTGCCCGCTGCTCTACCGGTTCCGCAGCATCGACCGGCTGCCCGAGCGGACCACCATTGAGCAAGCCCGGGGCACCCTGGTGCACGCGGTGCTGGAGCGCCTGTTCGACCTGCCCGCCCAGAGCCGCACACCGGCCGCGGCAGGTGACCTGGTGGCCCCGCAGTGGGACCGGATGGTCACCGAGCAGCCGGAGCTGGCCGGGATCTTCGACGGCGCGGAGCCGGCCGGCCCCGTGGAGTTCCTGCGCTCCGCCGCCGGGCTGCTGGAGGGCTACTTCGCGGTGGAGGACCCCACCCGGTTGGAGCCGGCCGAGCGGGAGAGCCTGATCTCGGCGGTGGTCGACGAGGAGCTGCTGATCCGGGGTTACCTCGACCGGCTCGACGTGGCCCCGGACGGCGCGCTGCGGGTGGTCGACTACAAGACCGGCGGCGCCCCCCGGGAGGCGTTCGAGGCGCGGGCGCTGTTCCAGCTGAAGTTCTACGCGCTGGTGCTGTGGCGCACCCGAGGGGTGGTGCCCAGGGTGCTGCGACTGCTCTACCTGCGCGACGCCGAGGTGTTGGACTACACGCCGGACGCCGAGGAGCTGGTCCGCTTCGAGCGCACGGTGGTGGCGCTGTGGCGGGCGATCGAGCAGGCCACCGCCCGGCAGGATTTCCGGCCCCGCCCGAGCCGTCTCTGCGACTGGTGCAGCCACCAGGCGCTGTGCCCCAGTTTCGGCGGCACCCCGCCACCGTTCCCGGTCGGTGTGGCCGGCGCCGATCCCCTGCGCGATGCCCGGTCCGGTCCGGCGGCGCCGGGCGCCGACGACTGACCTCCGGTGCGCGCACGCCCGTCACCGCGCCTCCTGACCCCTCGCGCCGCGCCACCTCGGGGGCCTCAGGCCGACCGGACAGGTGCCGCGCCGATCGGGACGCGGCGGCTGGCCGAGCTCTACGGTGGTCCGCGGCGCATCGGTAGGCATGCGCGAGGATGACCGGTGCGGCAGCACGGCGTCGGCGCGGGACAGGGAGACGAGATGACCGAACGGGTGGCCTCGGCGCGGCCGGTGCGGATCCTGCTCGCCGACGACCAACCGCTGCTGCGCACCGGGTTCCGGATGGTGCTGGGCGCCGAGGGTGACCTCCACGTGGTGGCGGAGGCCGGCGACGGCCTGGAGGCGGTGGAGCTGTCCCGCCGGCTGCTGCCCGACGTCGTGCTGATGGACATCCGGATGCCCCGGATGGACGGGGTGGCCGCGACCCGGGCGATCGTCGACGCCCGACTGCCGGTGCGGGTGCTGGTGCTGACCACGTTCGATCTGGACGAGTACGTCGTGGGCGCGCTGCGCGCCGGAGCCAGCGGATTCCTGGCCAAGGACGTCCCGGCCGAGGAGCTGATCGCCGCGATCCGCACGGTGGCCGGCGGGGACGCGGTGGTGGCGCCACGGATCCTGCGGCGGCTGCTGGACCGCTTCGCCGACCTGCTGCCCGACCCGGCGGCGACGCCGTCGGCCGTGCTCAGCACGCTCACCGACCGGGAGCGCGAGGTGCTGGTGCAGGTGGCCCGGGGGCTGTCCAACGCCGAGATCGCGGCGGTGCTGTCGGTCAGCGAGACCACCATCAAGACCCACGTCGGGCACGTGCTGACCAAGCTGCGGCTGCGTGACCGGGTGCAGGCGGTGGTGCTGGCGTACGAGTCGGGGCTGGTCCGTCCCCGGGCGTAGGTCCCTGGCGGCAGCTACCTCACTCGGCGTACCCGCAGATCCCTCCCAGGGGCGACGCCCCCGGTTGCCGCGCTCACCTACCGTGACCGGAGATGGCTCGGCGCGGTTGACCCTCTCGTGGGGTCAGCTCCTAGCGTGCGGCCTGGAAGCGTTCCGCCGGTCAGAAAACACGTGGACCGGCCGTCGGGTCAGGGGCAACCCTGAGCCGGCATGGGGGTGCACCCGCAGCGTGAAATCCGCGCCGGATCACCCCGTGGGCGGACGGGACGGGCGCGTGCAGCGCCGATGATGGAAACGGTCGTGCCGGACCAGCGGGGGCGGCGCGTATTGGCAGAGACGGAAGAGGTAGATGACGTGACCGCGACGGTAGGCCAGCAGGCGCAGGCCGCGGCCAGGGCGAACGACGTGTGGAAGGTGTACGGCAGCGGCGAGGCGCAGGTCATCGCGCTGCGCGGGGTGAGCGCGGAGTTCGAACGCGGCCGGTTCACCGCGATCATGGGCCCGTCGGGTTCCGGCAAGTCGACTCTGATGCACTGCCTGGCCGGCCTGGACTCGGTGACCCGGGGGACGGTGGCGATCGGTGAGACGACCGTCACAGGGCTGGGCGACTCCGGGCTGACGAAGCTGCGCCGGGACAAGGTGGGCTTCATCTTCCAGCAGTTCAACCTGCTGCCCACGCTGACCGCGAAGGAGAACATCCTGCTGCCGCTGTCGATCGCCGGGCGCAAGCCGGACCCGGCCTGGTACGACACGGTGATCGACACGGTCGGTCTGCGGGACCGGCTGGACCACCGGCCGGCGCAGCTCTCCGGCGGGCAGCAGCAGCGGGTGGCGTGCGCGCGGGCGTTGGTGTCCCGCCCCGAGGTGATCTTCGCGGACGAGCCGACCGGCAACCTGGACTCCCGCTCCGGCGCGGAGGTGCTCAACTTCCTGCGCAACTCGGTGCGTGAGCACGGCCAGACGATCGTGATGGTCACCCACGACCCGACCGCCGCCGCGTACGCCGACCGGGTGGTCTTCCTCGCCGACGGGGAGATCGTCTCGGAGCTGATCGAGCCGACCGCCGACACGGTGCTGGACACCATGAAGAAGCTGGACACCCCGACCGAGGTGGGCAACTGATGTTCCGGGCGACACTGAAGAGTCTGCTGGCCCGCAAGGTCCGGCTGATCCTGTCCGGGCTGGCGGTGGTGCTCGGAGTGATGTTCGTCTCCGGCGCCTTCGTGCTCACCGACACCCTGGGCCGCTCCTTCGACTCGGTCTTCGCCGACGGCTTCTCCGACATCGACGTGAACGTCGCGGCGAAGCCGAAGGTGGAGGTCAGCGAGGTCCAGGGCGAGCAGACCGCCAACCCGGTGCCCGCCGCGGTGGTGGACCGGGTGAAGCAGGTGCCGGGGGTGGCCTCGGCGACCGGCATCGTCAACGCCGACGGCGCCCGCGTGATCGGCAGCAACGGCAAGGTGGTCACCTCGTTCGGTCCGCCGCAGTTGGGCGAGAACTGGACCGGGGAGAGCGAACTGCTGCAACTGCGCGAGGGCCGCGGGCCACAGGCCGAGGACGAGATCGTCATCAACAAGTCGCTCGCCACGGCGGCGAAGCTGCAGGTCGGCCAGAAGGTCGGGGTGCTCACCGCGTTCGAGTCGAAGAAGCGCGACTTCACGCTCGTCGGCATCCTCGGTTACAGCGGCGACCGGGACTCGATCGGTGGGGTCAACGAGGTCTTCTTCACCACCCCGGTGGCGCAGCGGTTGATGCTCGGCGCGCCGGACGCGTTCAGCAGCATCACCGTACGCGCCGCCGACGGAGTCTCCGACGAGGCGCTGCGCGACGACGTGGCCCGCACCCTGGGCGCGCAGTACGAGGTGAAGACCGGTGAGCAGGTGGCCGCGGACGCCGCGGCCAGCCTCAAGGAGGGCCTCTCCTTCTTCAACAAGATCCTGCTCGGCTTCGCCGCGGTGGCGCTGCTGGTGGGCACCTTCCTGATCCTGAACACCTTCTCGATCATCGTCGCCCAGCGCACCCGGGAGTTGGCGCTGATGCGGGCCATCGGGGCCAGCGGCCGGCAGATCATCGGCTCGGTGGTGCTGGAGGCCATCGCGGTGGGGCTGATCGCCTCGGTGCTCGGCCTGGCGGCCGGCATCGGCGTGGGCGCGCTGCTGGCGTTCCTGTTCGGCAAGCTGGCCGGTGGGCTCACCCTGGCCGGGATCGGCGTGCCGGCGGCTGCGGTGATCGGCTCGTTCGCCGTCGGACTGGTGATCACCGTGGTGGCGGCGCTGCTGCCGGCGCTGCGGGCGTCCCGGATCCCGCCGATCGCCGCCATGCAGGACGTGGCCACCCCGGACCGGCCATTGACCAAAATCACGGTCGCCGGGTCGGTGGTCACCGGCATCGGCGCGGTGCTGCTCTTCCTCGGGCTCAGCGGCAACGCCAGCGGCCAGACGCTGCCCACCATCCTCGGTGGGGTGCTGTTCGCCTTCATCGGCGTGGCGCTACTGACGCCACTGATCAGCCGGCCGGTGGTGAGCCTGCTCGGGGCGATCTTCTCCTGGTCGGTGCCGGGCAAGCTGGGCCGGCTGAACTCGGGCCGCAACCCGCGCCGTACCGCGATCACCGCCGCCGCCCTGATGGTCGGCATCGCGTTGGTCACCGGCGTCACGGTGATCCTCGACTCGGCCAAGGGCAGCATCAGCGCTCTCGCCGAGGACACCATCAAGGCCGAGCTGGTGATCTCCGGTGTGCAGGGCGGCCCGCGGCCGCCGAGCTTCGACCCGGGGGTGCTGGACCAGGCCAAGGCCCTGCCCGGCGTGCAGATGGTCGACGGCGAGTACGGCGACATGGCGAAGCTCAACGGCGAGAGCACCTGGGTCGCGGCGAGCAGCGACGTCGCGTCGCTGCGGCAGATCTTCGGTGCCAAGCCCACCGCCGGTGACATCGACCGACTCAGCCCGACCCAGATGCTGGTCAGCTCGGACACCGCCGACTCCCGCGGCCTGTCGGTGGGCTCGACGGTGAACGTGCAGCTGACCCGGGGCGAGGCGCGGACGTACACGGTCAGCGGCATCTACGAGTCGTCCCAGCTGACCAACCCGGTGATGCTGCCGGTGACGGCGGCGAAGGACTTCGCCATCCCGCAGCCCATCCAGGGCTTCATCCAGCTGGCCCCCGGCACTCGGGTCGCCGACGTGCAGCCGCAGGTGGAGACGCTGCTCGCGGACAGCCCCGAGGTGTCGGTGGCCGATCGGCAAGCGTTCATCAAGCAGCAGACCGGTCAGCTCGACGCGCTGCTCACGATGATCCAGATTCTGCTGGCGCTGGCCATCGTGATCGCCGTGCTGGGCATCATCAACACCCTGGCGCTGTCGGTGCTGGAGCGGACCCGCGAGCTGGGTCTGCTGCGGGCGATCGGCCTGCGCCGCGGGCAGACCATGGGCATGATCACCGTGGAGGCCGTGGTGATCTCCGTGTTCGGCGCGCTGCTCGGCGTGGTGGTCGGCAGCGGCCTCGGCGCCGCGGTGGTCGAGGCACTCAAGGACGAGGGAATCACCGACCTGATCCTGCCGTGGGGGCAGATGGGTGTCTTCCTCGGTCTCGCCGCGATCATCGGGGTGGTGGCCGCGGTGCTCCCGGCGGTCCGGGCGGCCCGGATCAACGTCCTGGGCGCGATCGCCCACGACTGACCGCTCACCACGGGACCCCGGCGCCGCTCGCGGCGTCGGGGTTCCGTGCCATCAGCCCCCGGTCAGCCGGTCGCGCCGGCCCGGTCGACCAGCAGCGCGGCAAGCAGATCCAGGTCCGCGCCGGTCAGGCTCTCCAACTGGTGTACGCCGGGCATGCTCGGCAACGGCGCCTCCGCGGGTACGGCCAGCACCGCCGCGCCGGCGGCGAGCGCGCTGGCCACCCCGGTCGGCGAGTCCTCGATCGCCACGCAGCGGCCGATCGGCACATCCAGCAGCCGGGCGGCGGTCAGGTACGGCTCCGGGTGCGGCTTGACCGCGACCACCTCGTCGCCGCAGACGACCACGTCGAAGCTGTCCCGGCCGAGGGTGTCCAGGGCGATCTCGACCAGCGGCCGGCCGCTGGAGGTGACCAGCGCGGTGGGGATGCCCGCCGCCCGGACCGCGCGCAGCAGGGCGAACGCGCCCGGACGCCAGCGCAGCCCGCTGCGGAACAGCTCCAGGATCCGGGCGTTGATCCACGCCGCGCTGGCCCCCGGGTCCCGTTCGGGCTGGCCCAGGTCGTCGTGCAGGATGCGCATCGACTCGGCCATGCTGGTGCCGACGATCGTCTGGCGGGCGGCGACGGAGAGTTCACCGCCGTACTCCCGCGCCAGTTCCTGCAGTGCGACGTCCCACAGCTTCTCGCTGTCGACCAGCGTGCCGTCCATGTCGAAGAGCACGGCGGCGGGGTGATGGCTGCTCAGCGGATCCTCCAGGGTCGTGGCCGACACACCGGCGATCCTGCCAGGGCCTGCCGCCGCAGATGGCGGCGGCGGGCGCCGGGGTGACGCGGGCAACCCGGTCAGCCCAGGTCGCAGGCCTTCAGAGAGCGCTCGTAGCCGCGGAAGAACGACTCGGTGCGCTGCTCGGAGGTGCCGTGCGAACCCTCGGCGAACCACGGCTGGTCCGGGTCGTCGCCTACGGCCGCCACCCCCTCTCGGAACTCCTCCAGGTCACCCTCGGCCAGGTTCAGGTCGCCGGAGCGCACCGAGTCGCCGAGGTACGCCCCGGCCATGCAGTCGGCCTGCAACTCCTGCTGGATGGTGAAGCTGTAGTTGATGCCGAGCCGCACCTGGATGCCGTGGGCGTACTCGTGCCCGAGCAGGTAGAACACGAACGCGTCACCGACCTGCCGGAACGCCGCCACCGACCAGGCGATGTCGTAGGCGATGAAGTCGCCCCGTGAGCAGTAGACCGCGTTGTTGCGTGGCAGCGGCTGGCCGCCGCAGGACACCTCACCCGCCCGCTGGTACGAGGTGATCCGCCGGATGGGCTGGAAGCCCTGCCCGGACGCCTTGAACTGGGCCGCCCAGTACGGCTCGGCGACCGCCTGGGCGTCGGCGACGTCCTGCTTGAACTCGGCGACGCTGGTGGTGCTGTCGGCCCGGGTGGTGCTGGGCCCCGGCGAGGCCGCCGACCGGTCCGGCGTCGGGCGCTCACCCTCGGGCTCGGCCAGCCCGCCGCCGGCGCACGCGGCCGACACCAGCGCGGCGATCAGCAGCCCCACCAGTGGACCCCGGGCGTCGCGCCCCGATCGTGCCCCCACGGTGCCTCCCCTGGCGTCGGTGCTGAGCTACGCAGTACCCCGACGATACGGTCACCACGCCCACCACCTCATTCACGTGCGTGGCCGCCGGGTGGTTCACGGTTCAGGCGCGGTTCACGGCGCCGGCGTTCAACCGCCACAATGGGCCGGGGCGGGCCACCGTCCGGTGAGGAGGGTCGTCGTGCACGTGCTGGGCAGCCGCCGGCGCAGCCAGCCAGCCCCGCCGCACATCGTGTGGCGGTCGCTGCGCGACCCGTACGAGGCCGGCAGCCGGCCCTGGCTGGAGCTTCGCGACGACGAGGTGGCGCCCCGGGTGGTGGCGGGCTACGCGCCGGTGCTGCTGATCTGGTCGTCGCTGTGGCCGCACCGGCCCCTCGACCGGATCCGCTTCGACCTGGCTCCCGAGCCGCCCGGCTCGGACTGCGCGCTGCGCTGGACGCTCACCACCGACGGGGAACTGCCGGGCGAGAGCACCCTCGGATACCTGCGACACCGGCTCAACTACCTGATCAACAACCGGCTGCGGCTCTCCTACGGTCAGTAGACCGGTCAGCCCGTGCCCTCGCGACTCCGCTGCCACGTGTCGCCCTGGTCGCCGTGCCGCTCGGCCTCGTACCGCTGCTGCCTGGCCCGGGCGTCCCGCCCGGCGGCATCGTCGTCGGCGGAGCGCAACCGCGCCCGATCACGCCACGCCACCACCCCGAACGCCCCAGCCGCCACCGCGGCAAAGACCCCGACCACCACCCACACCGTCGTCATCCCGCCACGCTAACCATTTCCCACCACCCACCCGCCCCGGCGCCGCCCCGGCCCCCGCCCGGTGACCATGAAGTTATTGCCGGGTGGCACGGCGTGTCGTGACAACAACTTCATGATCGACGCGCGGTGAGAGGTGGGGGTTGGAAATGGGGGGTCGTAGCGTGTCCGGGTGGGGTGGGTGGCTTCGACGTCTCTGGTGAAGCGGCGCCGTCGCGGCGCCGGAACAGGAGGACCACCGTGAAGTACATGATCCTGCTCTACGGCTCGCAGCAGGACTACGACGTGCTGACCGGCCGGGCGACCGACCGGCCGGCCATGTCGGCCGAGCAGATCGCGGCCATGCACAAGCACATGGAGACGTTCCACCAGGCGCTCGCCGAGTCCGGGGAACTGGTCGACGCCCGGGGGCTCAGCGAACCGGTGCACGCCCGCCGCGTGCAGGTGCGTGACGGCGCGCCGGTGGTCACCGACGGTCCGTACCCGGAGACGCAGGAGGTGCTGGCCGGCTACACGATCGTGGAGTGCGCCAGCTTCGACCGGGCCACGGAGATCGCCGCCGGTCTGGTCGACCCGGACTCCCCCGGCGGGTACGTGGACGTGCGGCCGGTGCTGGACGGCGTCGAGGACCTGGCCGGCTGACGATGCCGAAGCCCGTCGAGGACCTGCTGCGCGAACTGGCGCCGCAGGTCCTCGGCGCGCTGGTGCGTCGCTACGGGCACTTCGACACCGCCGAGGACGCCGTCCAGGAGGCGCTGATCGCCGCGGCGAGCGGTTGGCCGCGCGACGGCGTACCGGAGAATCCCCGGGGCTGGCTGATCACCGTCGCGTCCCGCCGGCTGACCGACCTGCTGCGCGGCGAGCAGGCCCGGATGCGGCGGGAGGACGCCGTGGCGCGGCGGGTGCTCCCCGAGCAGTGGCAGGCGCCCGCCGCCGACCGGCCGCCGGCGGACGCCGACGACACGCTCATCCTGCTGTTCCTGTGCTGCCATCCGGCGCTCTCGCCGGCCTCGCAGATCGCGCTCACGCTGCGCGCGGTGGGCGGGTTGAGCACCGCCGAGGTGGCCAGGGCCTTCCTGGTGCCGGAGGCGACGATGACCCGGCGGATCAGTCGGGGCAAACAGCGGATCCGGGCCAGCGGGCTGCGGTTCGCGCCGCCCACCGGCGCGGAGCGCGCCGACCGGCTCGCCGCCGTGCTGCACGTGCTGTACCTGATCTTCACCGAGGGGTACGCGCGGACCGCCGGGCCGGGGCTGCTGCGCGGCGACCTGACCGCCGAGGCGATCCGGCTGACCCGGCTGGTGCACCGGCTGCTGCCGGACGATCCCGAGGTGACCGGGCTGCTCGCGCTGATGCTGCTCACCGACGCCCGCGCCCCGGCCCGAATCGGTCCACACGGCGAGCTGGTGCCGATGGCCGAGCAGGACCGGGACCGGTGGCGGGCCGACCAGATCACCGAGGGCGTCGCACTGATCACCGCGGCGCTGCCGCGCGGGGTCGTCGGGCCGTACCAGCTCCAGGCAGCCATCGCGGCCGTGCACGACGAGGCGACCAGCGCGGAGGCCACCGACTGGGCCCAGATCACCGCCCTGTACGAGGTGCTGCTGGCCATCTCCGACAACCCGGTCGTGGCGCTCAACCACGCCGTGGCGGTGGCGATGAGCCGGGGCGCGCCGGCCGGGCTGGCGCTGCTCGCCGAGCTGGCCGACGACACCCGGCTGGCCGACGATCCCCGCCTCCCGGCCGCCCGCGCCCACCTGTGGGAGCTGACCGGTGAACGGGTCGCGGCGCGGGAGGCGTACCGAACGGCGGCGGCGCGGTCGACGAACCTGGCCCAGCAGCGCTACCTGAACGCCCGCGCGGACCGGCTGGCAGACGGTCGGTGAAGGCGGCGGGTCAGGGGCTGGCGGCCAGGAAGACGAAGGCGGCCAGCAACACCAGGTGTACGCCGCCCTGAAGCACGTTGGCCCGGCCCGGCACCACCGTCAGGACCGCGGTCACCGCGGTGAGCGCGAGCAGCGCGAGCTGGGTGCCACCGAGGCCGAGCAGCAGCGGGCCGTCCAGCCAGATCGAGGCGATCGCTATGGCCGGGATCGTCAGGCCGATGCTGGCCATGGCTGAGCCGAGCGCGAGGTTCAGGCTGATCTGCACCCGGTCGCGGCGGGCGGCGCGGGCTGCGGCCAGGGTCTCGGGCAGCAGCACCAGCAGCGCGATGATGACACCGACGAACGCGTGGGGCAGGTTCGCCGCCGCCACCCCGGCCTCGATCGTCGGGGAGACGGTCTTGGCGTCGCCGACCACGGCGACCAGCGCCACCAGCAGCAGTCCCAGACTGACCAGCGCCGCTCGCGTCGTCGGCGGCTTCGCGTGCTCCTCGGCGTCGATGACCCGGCCCTGGCTGTCGACCGGCAGGAAGTAGTCGCGGTGCCGGCCGGTCTGCACCAGCACGAACAACCCGTACAGCGCCAGCGACGCGACGGCGGCGAACGTGAGCTGGGCCGGGCTGAACTGCGGGCCGGGCCGGGTCGTGAAGGTCGGGATGACCAGGCTCAGGGTGGCCAGGGTGATCACGGTGGCCAGCGCCCCGCCGGTGCCCTCCGGATTGAACACCGCCACCCGCCGCCGCAGCGCCCCGAGCAGCAGGGACAGGCCGAGGATCCCGTTACAGGTGATCATCACGGCGGCGAAGACCGTGTCCCGGGCGAGCGACTGGGTCTTCTCCGGTCCGCTTATCATCAGCGTGACGATCAGGGCGACCTCGATCACCGTGACCGCGACGGCGAGCACCAGGGAGCCGTACGGCTCGCCCACCCGGTGGGCGACCACCTCGGCGTGGTGCACGGCCGCGAGCACCGCGCCACCCAGCAGCGCCGCGACGACCACGACGACGGGTGCGGGTAGGTCCCGCCCCCACGTCAGGATCAATACCAGCACGGCGAGCACGGGTACGGCGACGGTCCAGTCGGTCATTCGGGATCGAAGCAGGGCGGCCATGCCCTAAAGAGTGCCAGGTCAGGTGATCATGTGCCCACCATCGACGCAGCCGTGCCGCGGTGGGGGCACTCTCCACTACGGTCGAAAACCCTGATTTCCGGCGGGCCATCGCATCGCGCGGAAAGTGTCTGTCACAGCGGACGATCAAGGGAAAGGAGGGCGCACCCACTCCCCGCCACTTCTAACGTATAGCGCACCGGGGGGCTTGCGGCAAGACCCGGGTCGTGCCGCAGAATCGCCGACCGAGGCCAGGACCTGCGGAAATCCGAGCAACGGTTGCCCGCGGCCTCAGATCGGAGCCAATGACGTGAGCCCTCTGACCACCAGTGTGTTCGACCTTCCCGACCACCTCTCCCCCAAGGCCGACCCGGCGCTGGTCGGCCGCGACGAGCGGCACTTCGCGGCCCTCGCGGAGAGCCTCGAGGAGTTGTTCGCCGAGCTGTCCGCCCGGCTTGACGCCGCGCGCAAGGCGCCCGGTGGCAAGGGCCGGCAGGCGGTGGACCGCGACATGGAGGTCCGCCGGTTGACCGCTCGCCTGCGCGCACTGCGCCGCTTCGGTCTGGACCTGTGCATCGGACGCGTGGTCGGCGCGGACGACCCGGAGCCCGTGTACGTCGGACGACGCGGCCTCACCGACAGCACGGGTCGTCGGCTGCTGCTCGACTGGCGCTCCCCCGCGGCTGAGCCGTTCTTCGGCGCGACCCACGGCAACCCGATGGGTCTGGCGAGCCGCCGCAGGTATCGCTGGACCCGCGGCCGGATCAGCGATTACTGGGACGAGGTGTTCACCCCGGACGGGTTGGAGGGGCACGCCGCGCTCGACGACCAGTCCGCCTTCATCGCCAGCCTGGGCAGCAGCCGGTCCAGCCAGATGCGGGACGTGCTCGGCACCATCCAGGCCGACCAGGACGCCATCATCCGCGCCGGGTCCCGCGGCGCTCTCGTCGTCGACGGCGGTCCCGGTACGGGGAAGACCGTCGTCGCGCTGCACCGCACCGCCTATCTCCTCTACTCGGATCCTCGCCTCGGTCACCGTCGGGGCGGCGTGCTGTTCGTCGGGCCGCACCAGCCGTACCTGGCCTACGTCGGCGACGTCCTGCCCAGCCTCGGCGAGGAGGACGTGCAGACCTGCACGCTGCGGGACCTCGTGCCCGAGGGCGCCGCGGCAACCGTCGAGACCGACCCGGACGTGGCCCGCCTGAAGTCGTCCGCGAACCTGGTGCACGCGATCGAGGCGGCCGTCCGGTTCTACGAGGAGCCGCCGGCCGAACCGATGACGGTCACGGCCGGCGACGCCGACATCCGGCTCAGCGCCGACGACTGGGCCGAGGCGTTCAGGGCGCCGGGGCCCGGCACCCCGCACAACGAGGCGCGTGACGAGATCTGGGAGGAACTGCTCACGATCCTGCTGGAAAGGTACGACGGCGACGAGCCGGAGGACCTGGTCCGTGGGTCGCTGCTGCGGAACAGGGAACTGCTCGCGACCGTCAACCGCGCCTGGCCGCTGCTCGAGGCGACCGACCTCGTCGGTGACCTGTGGTCGGTGCCCGCCTATCTGCGCAGGTGCGCGCCCTGGCTCAGCCCCGAGGAGATTCGCAAGCTCCAGCGAGGTGACGCCCAGGCCTGGACGGTGTCCGACCTGCCGTACCTGGACGCGGCACGGCAGCGGCTCGGCGACCCGGAGGCGTCCGGGCGCAAGCGTCGGCAGGAGGCCATCGTCGCCGTCGAACGCGAGCGCATGGCCACGGTCGTCGACGAACTGATCGAGGCCCACGCCTATGACGACGGTGAGGGCGTGCTGTCGAGCCTGCGCCAACTGGATCTCCAGGACGCCCTGGTCGACGAGTCCGCCCTGCCCGGCGCCGACCCGGACCAGCTCGCCGGCCCGTTCGCGCACATCGTCGTGGACGAGGCTCAGGAACTGACCGACGCGGAGTGGCAGATGTTGCTGCTTCGCTGCCCGTCCAGGAGCTTCACCATCGTCGGCGACCGCGCCCAGGCGCGGCACGGGTTCACCGAGTCGTGGCAGGAGCGGCTCGAACGGATCGGGCTCGACCGGGTCGACCTGGCCTCCCTGAGCATCAACTACCGGACGCCGAAGGAGGTCATGGCGGAGGCCGAGCCGGTCATCCGGGCCGTGCTGCCCGACGCCAACGTGCCGACGTCCATCCGCGGCAGCGACGTCCCCGTCGTACACGGATCCGCTTGCGACCTGGGCTCGATCCTCGACACCTGGCTCGCCGCGCACGCCGACGGAATCGCCTGCGTCATCGGTGACCCCACCTTCCCGACGACGTCCCGCGTCCGGTCGCTGACCCCGGAGCTGTCGAAGGGGCTCGAGTTCGACCTGGTCGTCCTGGTCGACCCCGAGGCGTTCGGCACCGGCATCGAGGGAGCGGTCGACCGCTATGTGGCGATGACCCGAGCGACCCAGCAACTCGTCGTCCTCACGAGCTCCTGACGGTTCTCACCGGCGGAGCGTCTCCTCGTGCAGCGCCGCGAACTGGGCGGTCAACGCCGGCAGCGGGAAATGCGCGTTCAGGCCGCTGGGGTTGGGCAACACCCAGACCCGGGCTGGGCCCAGTCGATCCGGCTGCGGGCCCAGCCCGGCTCCGGGCCTGGCAAAGGCGATCCGGTACGCGGTCACCCCGAGGATGGCCACCCACCGCGGCCGATGCCGCTCGGTCTTCACCGCCAGCCCCGCCACCCCGGCCACCAGCTCGGCCGGCGTCAGCTCGTCCGCGCGGGCGGTGGCCCGGTTGCTCAGGCTGGTGATCCCCAGGCCCTGCCGCAACAGCTCGTCGCGTTCCCACGGGCGCAGCTCCCGGTCGGTGAAGCCGGAGCGGTGCAGGGCCGGCCAGAAGCGGCTGCCCCGCCGGGCGAAGTGCTCTCCCACCGCGGCGGAGTAGAGGCCCGGGTTGAAGCCGCAGAACAGCACCCGCAGGCCGGGACCGATCACATCCACCAACCCCCGGCCGGCGGCCGCCGCGACCTCCTGCGGGGTCGGCCGCCGCCGGAAATGCCCCGGCTCGCCGGTGTCCACCCCACCGATCCTGCCGTACGGCCCGCCACCCGATCACGGCTTCCGGCGCACGGGGCGGCCCGGCCGCGCACCGTCGATCATGACTTGACACCCTCAACGGATGCAGTCAATCGACCACCTCGCCTCCAGCCGCTACGCCCGGATGCGCTGGAACACTCCGCTGTCGGAGGAGCACGCGTCCCTGCTGCTCCAGCGGCTCGACGTCCGTCCCGGCTCGCGCGTGCTCGACCTCGGCTGCGGCTGGGGTGAGCTGCTGCTCAGGGCGGTCGCCGCGGGCGGTGTCGGCGGCCCGGTCGCGACGAGGGGCGTCGGCGTCGACACCGACGATGCCGCACTGGCCCGAGGGCGGAGGCAGGCCGCCGGCCGGTCACTGAACCGGCATGTCGCGTTCGTGATGGGAGAGGCGGCGGCCTGGCAGGAGCCGGCCGACCGGGTCCTGTGCGTCGGTTCCGCCCACGCCTTCGGCGGCACCGGCGCCGCCCTCGACGCGCTCGCCGCGGTGGTCCGGCCCGGTGGACGGCTGCTGTTCGGCGAGGGGTACTGGGACCGTCCCCCCGGCAGGGAGGCCGAGCAGATCTTCGGGACGGAGGTCACCGACCTGCCAGGCCTCGTCGAGGCCGCACGCGAACGCGGCTGGCGGGTCCTGCACCTGAGCACCGCCGACCAGCGCGAGTGGGACGACTTCGAGTCCACCTGGCTCGCCGGCCGGCAGGAGTGGCTGCTGACGTACCCGGAGGATCCGCGCGCGGCGGAGGTCCGCGCCGAACTCGACGAGCGGCTGCGCCAGTACGTCTCGGTCTATCGCGGAATCCTCGGCCTCGCGTATCTCGTCCTGGGTCGCTGACGGCCCGTCCTTGACCTCGGGGCCTACGGTGAGCGCGGTGAGCGGTCGACCTCGCGAGCCCCGGGCAACCCGCGACGCTCGCCTCGCCACGCACTGGCGAATCCTCATCGTGTTCGCCGGCACCGTGCTGGTGTGGCTGTTCGTCTACCACGGTGCCCTGCTCGGCCGTGACTACGACCGCCCGACCCATGTCACCAGGGCCGTCCTTACGACGCTGCTCGTCGTACCCCTGGTGGTTGCCGCCCGCCGCCTGCTGGATCGGCGACCCTGGACCGGCCTCGGGTTGCCCTCGCTGCGCGTCGGCTGGCGGCGTCTGCTGCTCGGCATGGCCTGCTGGCTCGTGCCCGCCGCCCTGGGGTTCGCGCTCTGGCTCGGCTTCGGCTGGGTCGAGATCAGCCTGCGCACCTCCGCCGCCGACGCCCTGCGGGTGGCGGCGCTCCTGGTCGTGCTCGTCTTGCTCTACGAGGCGCTGCCGGAGGAACTCGTCTTCCGCGGCTACCTGCAACGCAACCTCGCCACCCGGTTGCCGGCCTGGCAGGCCGTCATCGGCCAGGCCGTGTCGTTCACCCTGTTCGGGTTCCTCGTCGGCGCCGCCACCTCCCCCGACCGACTCCTGCTCTTCGTCGTCTTCGCGCTCCTGCTCGGCGCCTTCCGCGTCGCCACGGGTGACATCTGGGCGGGCATCGGCTTCCACCTCGCCTTCCAGACCGTCGCCCAGTTGTTCGGAGACGTGGGGGCCGTCTTCGACGTGGTCGGAGCTGACGTCCTGGGGCTGGTCGCCCTGGGCGGGCTGCCGTTCGCTCTCGGCTGGATGGCCATGGAACGTCGCTACCGAAACAACCTGAACTGGCGGGCCCGGGAACCGGACCCGATCCGTTGACGAACACGCGAGAGGACGTGGGCGCCACGGCAACGTCGGGACCGTCCGGAGCCGGCGGCACCCGGGTCGCGACTTGACAAGCAACGGGCTCCAGAGTGGACGATTCAGCGTGCGAATACTTGTGGTGGGTGGAAGTGGTCTGATCGGTGCCCATGTCGTGGACGTGTTGCGCGAGCGAGGCCATGCCGCGACGACGGTGGCGCGTACCGCCCACCCGGGTGTTGATCATTTGATCGATGTCGGGTCTGCCTCCGTCGACGAACTGCGGGCACTGCTCGCCGGTCACGACGGCGTGGTGTACGCCACCCGCACGGACGAACAGCGACCGCTGCGCAAGCCGATCTATCCGACGTTTCGTCGGGACAACGTCGAGCCGGTGGTGCGCCTGTTCACGGCCGCCCGCCTGGAAGGTCTCACGCGCGGTGTCGTCATGGGCTCGTACTACACCTATTTCGACCGGCTGCGTCCGCAGTGGCGACTCGCGGCCCGCCACACGTACATCCGGTGCCGGGTGGAGCAGGCCCGGGAGGGACGGGCGGCCGCCGGCCGGGATCTACCGGTTGCCGTGCTCGAGTTGCCGTTCGTCTTCGGCCGGGCCGGCGACCGGCTGCCGAACTGGTCCGCTCCGTTGGACCGTTGGGCACGGTCACGCACACCCCTGGCCGTCCCCGTTGGCGGGACCGCCGCGGCCTCGGCGCGCAGCGTGGGCGAGGTGGCGGTGGACGCTCTTGAGCGGGCTCGCGGTGAGGACATTCCGGTCGCTGACGAGAACCTCACGTGGAACGACATGCTCGCGCGCATCGCCGAGGCGGTCGGGCGACGTCGCCGGGTCGCTCGCCTGCCGGCCGGCGCGGTCAAGGCCTCCCTACGGCTCGGCGGCGCGCTGCAGGCCCTGAGCCGCAAGGAGTCGGGCGTCAACCCGACCCACCTCACCGACCTCCTGCTCGCCGAGCTGTTCATCGAGCCGACGACCGGCCGGTCGCTGGATCCGGCGCTCCGCGAAACCTTCGCCGACACGGCGACCGCATAGCATCGGCCGTCAGCTGAGCTGTTGGGCCAGTCCGACGATGATGCCCTCGGGGCCGCGGACGTAGCAGAGTCGATAGCTGTCCTCGTACTGCGCCAGCTCGCCGACGAGTTCGGCGCCGTGGGTGCGCAGGCGGGCAACGACGTCCTCGATGTCGTCGACGGCGAACATGATGCGACGAATGCCCAGCGTGTTCGCCGGCGCGTCCTTCGGCTCGGCGCTGATCGCCTTCGGCGCGTGGAACATCGCCAGCTCGATCCGGCCGTGGCCGTCCGGGGTCCGCAGCATGGCGACCTCCTGTCGGACGTCGTCGATCCCGATGACACGCTCCACCCAACGCCCCTCGATCGGCCCCCTGCCCTCCAGCTCCATGCCAAGTTCGACGAAGAACGAAATCGTCGCGTCAAGGTCGTCGACAACGATGAGAACGTTGTCCATCCGCTGGATCGTCATGCTGAGTCTCCCTGGTGTGGTACGGCCACGGTGGCCGCATCCACCTCTGAGACGGAGCCGCCGGGCCGTTCTCGACATCCTCTGCAGCATCCTCTTCCGGACCTGCCCTCTCGATGATCCAACGGTGGCGGCCCAGTCGGGTGGCGCGAAGGCAAGGAATCGACTGTCGGGTTAGGTCGGCGGTGGCTACGGTATCCGGATGACCGACACCAGCCAGCCATCGGCGACCGCTGAGACGGGCTACCAGCCGACGGTCACCGCAGCACATGCCAAGCAGATCCACCGGTGGCACGAGGACGCCTATCAATCCCTGCGAGAGGCAGCCGGGGCGGGGCAGACGTTCGACTACCTAGGGTTGACACTGGACGTGCCGCCGGAGGTTATGCCGATCACCCCGGTGTCCGATCTCCTCGGTGAAGCCGTGCTGGCCGAGGTGAAGACCGGTGACCGGGTGTTGGACATGGGCACGGGCAGCGGCGTGAACGCCATCCTCGCGGCGTCCAGGGCGACCGATGTGGTCGCGGTCGACATCAATCCGCGGGCCGTAGAGGCCGCCCGACACAACGCGGCACGCAACGGTGTCTCGGAGCGGGTCGACGTCCGACGAAGCGACGTGTTCAGCGCGGTCGACGGTGACTTTGATCTGATCATCTTCGACCCGCCGTTCCGGTGGTTCGCCCCGCGTGACCTGTTGGAGATGGCTGCCACCGACGCCAACTACGGCACGCTGACCACGTTCGTCCGCGCTGCCGGCCGGCAACTCCGCGCCAACGGCCGCATGCTGATCTTCTTCGGCACCTCTGGTGACATCGGTTATCTGCGGCAGTTGCTCGCCGAGGAGGGCTTTACGCCCGAGGTTGTGGCGACCCGGGACGTGATGAAGGACGGGATGCGGGTGGACTACTACACGTACCGAGTGACCCGAACCGCCTGAACGTCTCACCGGAAGGCTGTGTTGCTGCGCCCTCGTGCACGCCTGTTCTCACTCAGCCGGGCTCGCCTGGCCGCCCCGGTCAGACGGCCTTGGCGCAGGTGCCGGAATCGGGTCCAGGGTACTGGCAGCCACTGGACCCAGGACCCGAAAGTGGGGCCACCCCCTCGGGGCTCCGCCCCGGACGCCACCAAATCTGACTTGCAAGAATGCATCCGCAGCAAGCCAGCATCGCCCATAGGAAGGACCCCACTCATCAAGGAAGTCCCGCTGAGCCACCCCCGCTTTTATGGAGCTTCTTGATCATGGTCTGATGGCCGTGGGGAGGAAGTCGTCCGTGGCAGCACCGAAGAAGTACCCCAAGACCACGAAGTTAAGGCGCTGATACGTCTGTCAACTCGGTATGGACGGTTGCTGTCTGGGCTGTTCGGGGTGGGCCCATTCGTGGGTGAGGGCGTAGGTGCCGGGGGCTGTTCGCGAGAGCATGTTCTCTTTGACCCAGCGACTGAGCTCGGCGGTCAGGCCTCGGTGATGGATCAGACCGAGGCCGGCGGCGATTTCCCGTGCGGTCCATGGTCGGTGTGGGTCAGTGCGCATGAGTTGCAACGTTCGATCGCGTCGCCCGTCGGGGTGAAGTGTCGAGGCGGGCAGCACGGTGATCGTGATGTTCGTGATTGATGCCGCTCCGTCGATCAGGCGCTGTGCTGGTGGTGCCGCGTATCGGGAGATAGGGCACTTCACGCGGCGCGCGGAGATTCGTGGACGGCGTGGAGGCAGCAGATTGGTGAGGACGGCATGCGCGATCCGGCCGGGCGTTGACTTGATCACGGTGGGAAGTATCCCGTCCGCAGCGACGACTTGATCTCGGGCTGTCTCGAGCGCGACGGTGAACGCGGCGCGATCGGGGTCGGTGCCGGGAACGGACTCGACGGCTTCTGCCACCGCGCGGCGCAGGGCCTGGTAGAGCGTGAGCTGGGCCCAGATTTCCTGTTCAATGCCGTAGGCATCCTGTGAGCGCAGGACGAGCCCTTGCAGGAGGGTGTGGCGTAGTGAGTAGAAGGCCGACTCGACTTCCCATCGCTCGTGGTAGAGCGCAATGAGTTCTTGCGCGGGATATCGCCGATGATCGGTCAGGGTGGTGGCCAGGCGGTAGTCGCCGCCCAGTTGGAGTCCTTTGCCGGTGGTCACGCTGATGTGAGCGTCGATGATGCGAAGAGCCACCCCGTTGATCCGGGTGAGGTAGGTGCCGTCGGGAAGGCACGATTGCCTGGCCGGGGTTCGGCGGCCTTTGAGACGAACCAGCAACTGAGCGCCGGTGCGAGCCGCCTTGGCGAGAAAGTCGTCAGCGTCGAAGCCCCGGTCATTGAGCAGCAGCATTCCGTCATCGAGCAGCGGGAGTAGCTGCTCGGCATACGCGTTCTCGCTGACGTCAACGGGCCCGAACACCGCCCCCAATAGTGAACGGGTGCCCGTCTCGCACAAGGCCACGATCCGCAGCATCGGGTATCCGTCCTGACCGAAGCGGTGCTTGATCTTCCCCAGCCAGGCGGCCGCTCGTGGTCGGTCCGGTGCCTTGGTTGAGCTACATCCATCGAACGCGACGGTTCGCCAGCGCCGGTAGCGCACACCCGGAACGTTCGGCCGGGCAACTGGCCCGGCGAGAGTCTCGAACAGCAGCTTGATCGGGGCTGGACCCAGCCTGCGGCGGACATCTCGCAGTGCCTTCTCCGATGGCCGGCGCAGGGACAACCCGTCGAGGCCGGCGACCAGCTTGTCCCATACCCGTGCATGGCCCAGCATCGGGAACATCGCCAGAGCCAGGGTGAAATAGACCCCCACCCGTGAGGGCAGCAGCCGTACCCGGCGTTGCGTCGTGCGGGTGCGCTCCAGCAGGTCGTCCACCGGCTCGAACGGGATTTGTCTGGTCAGCTCCCCCAGGTGGCCAGGGGCGAAGACGCCTTCGGCCACCGTGACGGTGCGGGAAAGGACGACGGTAGGGCTTCGGTGGGACAACAGGCTCCTCAAAGACGATCTTTGCGGACGTCTTGTCCTATCAGGAGCTAAACCGTCTCAAGCCCAGAGGTCCCAACCTGCTTGACACGTCAGCGACAACCTTAACTTCGTGGTCTTGGAAGTACCCCGATGAGCTACGTCAGCGCGCTGTGCGTTTGTACCGCGAGTCGGACCCGAAGCCCGTGATCCGGCGGCTGGCTGAGCAGTTGGGCGTGCATCACGAGGCGCTCAGGAACTGGATCCGTCAAGCCGAGGCAGACGCCGACGAGCGTCATGACCGGCCGACCAGCGTGATGGCGCAGGAGAACCGCCGGCTGCGTAGGGAAGTCACGGAGCTGCGCTGGGCGAATGAGATCTTGAAAGCGGCGAGCGCGTATTTCGCGGCGGAGCTCGACCCGATCCGGCGACGGTCATGACGTTCATTTATGAACACCGTGACCAGTTCGCGGTCGCGCTCCTGCTACGGGTCCTCAACATCGGCGCCTCGAGGTACTACGCGTGGGCCAAGCAGGCCGAGCAGCCCTGCGACCGGGGCATGGTTGACCTGGGCCTGATCTCGAACATCCACGAGATTTGGGAGGCGTCCGGGTATACCTACGGCGCGGACCGGGTGCACCGGCAGCTACGCCGCGACGGCATCCGCGTCGGCCGCAAGCGCGTCGAGCGGCTGATGGCGGCCCAGGGCTGGCAGGGGGCGTTCCTGCGTCGAGGCTGGCGCGGCGGCTCCACGCGACAGGACCCGCGGCACACGCCGGCGCCGGACTTGGTCAACCGGCAGTTCACCGCGACCGGGCCGAACCGGCTCTGGGTCGCTGACGCCACCCGCATCCCCTGCGGTCAGGGCGTGTTCTGGCTGGCCGCGGTCCGCGATGTGTTCTCCCGCCGGATCGTCGGGTGGAAGACCTCCGACCGCTGCGACACCGACCTGATCCTCGCCGCCCTCGAATACGGCATCTGGTCCCGCGACGTCCGCTGGTCCCGCGACGTCCGCGACGGCCAGTTGATCCACCACTCGGACAGGGGGTCGAAGGGTGGATTCAACTGGTCGTCGCAACACCTTGATCACGGAGGTTTGCGATGGGGCGCGGCAAGAGGCAGATACCTGAGGTGCCGGCTGGTGCGCGGCGCCAGTGGGCGTCGGATCGGGCATTGCGACCGTCGATGCGTTCACCGGGCCGGCCGGAGCCGTCTCGTGCGGTGCGGCGGGACTTTTGGCGGCGGATCGCGTCGGGAGTAACGACGGTAGAGGCCGCGGAGGCTGTGGGTGTGTCATGGCCGGTCGGGTCCCGGTGGTTTCGTCACGCTGGCGGCATGCCGCCGATCAGCCTGGACGAGCCCACGGGCCGTTACCTGTCATTCGCCGAGCGCGAGGAGATCGCGCTGTTGCGCGCTCAGGGGGTCGGAGTGCGCGAGATCGCCCGCAGGATCGGACGCGACCCGGGAACGATCTCACGCGAGCTGCGCCGTAATGCGGCGACCAGGGGCGGTAGACCGGTCTACCGGGCTCTGGTGGGGCAGTGCAAGGCGCAGCAGGCCGCGAAGCGCCCGAAGACCGCGAAGCTCGTGAGCAATGGCAGGTTACGCGAGTACGTACAGGACCGGCTCGCCGGCGGCGTCCGCCGACCCGACGGCACGATCGTCACCGGGCCTGAGCCGCCCGCGTGGAAAGGGCTGAACAAGCCGCATCGGCAGGACCGCCGCTGGGCGACGGCGTGGAGCCCGGAGCAGATCTCGCACCGGCTCCGTGTCGACTTCCCCGATGATGAGTCCATGCGCATCAGCCACGAGGCGATCTACCAGTCACTGTTCATTCAGGGACGTGGAGCGCTCAAGCGTGAGCTGGTTGCGTGTCTGCGCACCGGCCGGGCGCTGCGGGTTCCCAGAGCGCGGTCCCAGAACAAGCCGCAAGGGCATGTCACTGCCGATGTCGTCATCTCCGAGCGCCCCGCCGAAGCCGCGGACCGCGCGGTCCCCGGGCACTGGGAAGGGGATCTGATCATCGGGACGGGCCGCTCCGCGATCGGCACGCTCGTCGAGCGCGCCAGCCGCTGCACGCTTCTCGTGCATCTGCCTCGGTTGGAGGGCTGGGGCGAGAAACCACCGGTGAAGAACGGTCCCTCGCTCGGCGGCTACGGCGCTGTCGCGATGAACACCGCGCTTACGGCATCGATGACGAAGTTGCCCGCGCAGTTGCGCAAGACCCTCACTTGGGACCGCGGGAAGGAGCTCTCCGGTCATGCGCAGTTCACCCTCGATACCGGCACGACGGTGTTCTTCGCCGATCCGCACTCGCCCTGGCAGCGGCCGACGAACGAGAACACGAACGGGCTGCTGCGTCAGTACTTTCCGAAGGGCACCGACCTGTCGAGGTGGTCCGACGAGGACCTCGAGGCCGTCGCCCTCGCGGTCAACAACCGGCCCCGCAAGATCCTTGGCTGGAAGACCCCGGCCGAGGTCTTCGCCGAGCAGATACGCTCACTACAACAGCCCCGTGTTGCAACGACCGATTGAACTCGCCCAATACACGTCGTTCCGCTTCGCGCAACGCTTGCATCCGGCAGTCCAGTACGGGTGACAGGCGTCAACTGAGCCGATCGAGCACCTCGTCAGTGGTGACGACTTCGCCGAACCGCGGCATGACCACCGTCAGCGCGTGGTCATGCTCCGCCGCCGTCATGCCGCTCATCGCATCGGCCGTGAAGATGACCTCAAACCCGTGATCGGACGCAGCGCGCGCGGTCGACTCGACGCCCATCGTCGTGGCAATGCCGGCCATGACCACTGTGTTCACGCCGCGGTCCCGCAGCTGGTCGGCCAAGCCTGTGCCATAGAACGCGCCGATAGTCCGCTTCACCACAGCGATGTCGCCGGGCTGCGGCTGCATCTCCGGGACGAACCCGCTGCCAGGCGGCTGCTCGGCGACGCCCGGCCGATCCACCCGGACCAGGACCACGGTGCCGCCTGCCCGGCGGAACGCTGTCACCAGACGGCTTGCCCGGGCCACCACGTCGGCGCCCTTGTGGGGACCCAAGTCCTGCTCGACGATACGCGGCATCAGGTCCACAACGATCAGCGCAGTGCGTCCGGCGAGGAGCGGCTCGGTAAGGGGTGAGGGCATCTCGCGACCCTAACACCCCGGCAGGCACGGCATAACCGCCGTCAACAGCAGCCGCCGCAGGCGAGTGTGCGTCATCGCTACGTGACCAACGGGAACACCCTCCACACCGGCTGGCGCGGACACCTCACCGACTTCCTTAGAGACTACGGGGCGTCACCGGACTCGGGATCTACCGCACCTGGCGATAAGCCCTTCTGAATAGCGCTCCTGGACTACTCAGACAAGATCGTCTAGCCGGACGTGTCACCCACGTCCCGAGACTGATCTGTCACGGACGTCCTGAGACCCGACATCGCCGGCAGCCGGCCGCCCGCTTGGCTACTGGGAACGGCCGAACTCGGCGTACTGCGAATGGTCATCGTCGAGTGCGTCGAGCGCAGCTCGCACCCTGCGTGCCATGGACGGCCGGAGAAGCGGCACCGCGTCGTCGTAGGCCAGGAACCGTAGATCTTTGAGTTCGTCGTCGGTCGGCTTAAGGGCAACGGCCTGGTCCTCGTCGAGCTGCCCGCCGTCAAAGATGAACATGATGCCGTCGGGCCAGACACCGTGAGCCGGAATCCAGTCGACGACCAGCAGCCGGTTGACAGGCAGGTCGAGACCGATCTCCTCGCGGATTTCCCGGCGACACGCGGCCAGCGGTGATTCACCGGCGTCGGCCACACCTCCCGGGATGTCGAGGAATAGCTTGTAAGCCGGCACCACGAACAGCACCCTGCCAGCGGGATCACGGATCAGGGCGCCGCCGGCCACCCGCTTGCGGGGCAGCCGCCCAGCAATGCCTGGGTTGAACTCGCGTTCCGGCTCGCCCTCAGCGAGGAGATCCTCGGCCAACGTCACGGCCTTACCGTACTGAACTCCGAGCAGGGTCACCTCATACACCTCGGCTGGCCAGGAGCAGATCAGCGCGCCGCTGAAAGTCCCTGACGACGGCTTGCCGCTCGTGCGGTGCGAGCTGCTTCCGAAGCTGTGTCAGATGCTCTCGGGATCGATGAGACGTCAGTCCGGTGGCCGATTCAACTGCCGTCGTGGCGAAGGCTGTTGACTGCTCGATGTCCCCGTCAAGGAGTGCCACGCGAGCCAGCTGGACGGCACCGTAAACGCGGCGGCGGGCTTGGACCCTCCTGTTGTCCCAGACCAGTTGCAGCATGGGCCGCGCTTCCTTAGCCTTGCCGAGCTCGACCCAGCAGCACGTGCCCGCGTGGCTGGCGAACAGCACATCGCCCCAGTGCGTGCTCCACTCCGGACGTTCTTCTGGGACGACCTGGTTGAAGCTCTGCTCTGCGCGAAGCAGCGCCGCGGTGCAGCCCGCTTCGTCGCCTTGGGCGGCAAAGGCTCGTGCTTCGAAGATGCATGCTTCGGTAACTGCGACCGGCGTGCCGGCCCGGGTGCTTGTGTCCCGGGCTACCTGGGCGAGTCGGAGTGCCTGGTCGGGTCGGCGAAGGTACAGGGCCTGGTCAGCCATGCTCGTCAGTACGTAGGCAGCATAAGCCTGCTCGCCAGTGGCCTCCGCGAAACGCAGCGCCTGAATGAAGTACCGCGGCGCCAAAGAGTGCCGTACGTGTCGTAGGCCATCCATCCGATCAGCTCACAAAGCACTGCGGTCGCCTTGAATAGCTCGGGGAGAGCATCAAGGGCCTGTCGACCTACCTCGCCCACGCCGACCCGGGGTTCGCCCTGCGGACCTACACGCATCTCCTGCCGACCAGCGAGGACCGCACTCGCCGAGCCATCGACACCGCGTTCGGTGAGGACCAGGCCGCCGAGGACGGCTCGGAAGCCGTCGACGGCCTGGAGACGGCATGATCATGGCTCAGTGGCCTTCCGGACGGCCAGAATTGCAGGTCAGGGAACCTGCGCCCGTCACTTGGCGTTGAAGTAGCTCGCCTCCGCGTGGTGGACCACGATGGCGTCGGTGGCCTGCTCGGGCATCAGCTGGAACTCCTCGGACAGCTCCACGCCGATCCGCTCCGACCCGAGCAGCTGCACGATCTTCGCCCGGTCCTCCAGGTCGGGGCAGGCCGGGTAGCCGAACGCGTACCGGCAGCCCCGGTAGTCGTTGCGCAGCAGGCCGGCCAGGTCCGCCGGGTCGTCGGCGGCGAGCGGGCGGCCGTCGGGCAGGGTCAGCTCGGCGCGGATGCGCCGGTGCCAGTACTCGGCGAGGGCCTCGGTGAGCTGCACCGAGAGGCCGTGCACCTCCAGGTAGTCGCGGTACTCGTTGCGGGCGAACAGCTTCGCCGCGTACTCGCTGACCGGCTGGCCGACCGTGACCAGCTGCAACGCGACCACATCGAGCTGGTCGCCCTTGGGCCGGAAGAAGTCCGCGAGGCAGAGCCGTCGCTCCTGCCGCTGCCGGGGGAAGGAGAACCGGGCGCGCTCCGCGTGCCCGTTCTCGTCGAGCACCACCAGGTCATTGCCTTCGGAGTACGCGGGGAAGTAGCCGTACACGACGGCTGCCTCCAGCACCTGGTCGGCGATCAGCCGGTCCAGCCAGTAGCGCAGGCGTGGCCTGCCCTCGGTCTCCACCAGCTCCTCGTAGGACGGTCCGCTGCCGCCCCGTGCGCCGTTCAGCCCCCACTGCCCCCGGAAGGTGGCCCGTTCGTCGAGCAGCGCCGCGTAGTCGGCCATCGGCACACCCTTGACCACCCGGGTGCCGAAGAACGGCGGGGTGGGCACCGCCACGTCCGCGGCCACGTCGGAGCGGACCGAGGAGTCGTGCAGCTCCGGCAGCGACTCGCTGACCATCGACCGCTGCCGTTCGCGGCGGGCTCGACGGGCCGCGAGAGCCGCCTCCCGCTCCGGGTCGATCACCGGCGCGCCGCCGCGCTTGGCGGTCATCACCTTGTCCATGAGGGACAGCCCCTCGAACGCGTCCCGCGCGTAGTGCACCTGCCCGGGGAACGTCGACCGCAGGTCGTCCTCGACGTAGGCCCGGGTGAGCGCCGCCCCGCCCAGCAGCACCGGCCAGCGCTCCGCGACCCCGCGGGTGGCCATCTCGGCCAGGTTTTCCTTCATGATCACTGTGCTCTTGACCAGCAGCCCGGACATGCCGATCGCGTCGGCGCGGTGCTGCTCGGCGGCGTCCAGGATGGCGCTGATCGGCTGCTTGATGCCGATGTTCACCACCTCGTAGCCGTTGTTGGACAGGATGATGTCGACCAGGTTCTTGCCGATGTCGTGCACGTCGCCGCGCACGGTAGCCAGCACGATGCGGCCCTTGCCGCCGTCCTCGGTGGTCTCCATGTGCGGCTCCAGGTAGGCCACCGCGGTCTTCATCACCTCGGCGGACTGGAGCACGAACGGCAGCTGCATCTGCCCGGAGCCGAACAGCTCGCCGACCACCTTCATCCCGTCCAGCAGGATGTCGTTGATGATCGACAGCGGGGCCCGGCCGCCGGCCATCGCGGCGTCCAGGTCCGCCTCCAGGCCGTTGCGCTCGCCGTCGATGATCCGCCGCTTGAGCCGCTCGTCCAGCGGCAGCGCCGCCAACTCCTGCGCCCGGCTGGCCCGGGCACTGGTCACGTCGACGCCCTCGAAGAGCTCGAGGAAGCGCTGCACCGGGTCGTACCCCTCGCGGCGCCGGTCGTAGACCAGGTCCAGTGCGACCTCGCGCTGCGCCTCGGGGATCTTCGACATCGGCAGGATCTTGCTGGCGTGCACGATCGCCGAGGTCAGGCCGGCCTGCACGCACTCGTGCAGGAACACCGAGTTGAGCACCTGCCGGGCTGCCGGGTTGAGCCCGAAGGAGATGTTCGAGATGCCCAGCGTGAAATTGACCCCCGGATAGCGGCGGGCGATCTCCCGGATCGCCTCGATCGTCTCGATGCCGTCGCGGCGGGTCTCCTCCTGACCGGTGGCGATCGGGAAGGTCAGCGCGTCGATCAGGATGTCGCCGCGGTCCAACCCCCAGCGGCCGGTCAGATCGTCGATCAGCCGCGCCGCGACCCGGACCTTCCAGTCCCGGGTACGCGCCTGCCCCTCCTCGTCGATGAGCAGCGCGACAACCGCCGCACCGTGTTCCCGCACGACTGGCATCACCCGCGCGTACCGGGAGTCGGGGCCGTCACCGTCCTCGAAGTTCACCGAGTTGACCACGCACCGGCCGCCGAGCATCTCCAGCCCGGCCTCGACGACGGCTGGCTCGGTGGAGTCCAGCATGATCGGCAGCGTCGACGCGGTGGCGAACCGGCCGGCCAACTCCCGCATGTCCTGGGTGCCGTCGCGGCCGACGTAGTCCACGCAGAGGTCGAGCAGGTGCGAGCCGTCGCGCGCCTGACTGCGGGCGATCTCCACACAGGCCCGCCAGTCGCCGGCCAGCATCGCCTCCCGGAACGCCTTGGAACCGTTGGCGTTGGTCCGCTCCCCCACCATCAGCACCGAGGCGTCCTGGGCGAACGGCACCGGGTGGTACACCGACGAGACGCCGGCTTCGTGCCGGGGCTCACGCGACGCGGCCGTGACGCCGTGCAGCCGCTCGGCCAGCACCCGGATGTGCTCCGGCGTGGTGCCGCAACAGCCACCGACCAGGCCCACGCCGTACTCGCTGCTGAACCGCTCCAGCGCGTCGGCCAGCTCCACGGGAGTGAGCGGGAAGTACGCGCCGTCGGCGGTCAGCACCGGCAGGCCGGCGTTCGGCATCACCGACAGGGGGATGCGGGAGTGCTGCGACAGGTACCGCAGGTGCTCGCTCATCTCCGCCGGGCCGGTGGAGCAGTTCAACCCGATCAGGTCCACCCCGAGCGGCTCGATCGCCGCCAGCGCCGCGCCGATCTCGCTGCCCACCAGCATCGTGCCGGTGGTCTCCACGGCGACGTGGCAGATGATCGGCACCGGCTGGCCCAGCTCGGCCATCGCCCGCTTCGACCCGACCACCGCCGCCTTGACCTGGAGCAGGTCCTGGCAGGTCTCGATGATCAGCGCGTCCGCCCCGCCGACGATCAGCCCGGCGGCGTTCTCCTGGTACGCGTCGCGCAGGGTGGCGTAGTCGGCGTGCCCGAGGGTGGGCAGCTTGGTGCCCGGCCCGATCGAGCCGAGCACGAACCGGGGCCGCTGCGGGGTGCTGGCCGCGTCGGCGGCCTCCCGGGCGATCCGGGCCCCCGCCTCGGACAGCTCCCGGATGCGGTGCGGGATGTCGTACTCGCCGAGGTTGGCCAGGTTGGCGCCGAACGTGTTGGTCTCCACGCAGTCCGCGCCGGCGGCCAGGTAGGCGTCGTGCACTCCCCGCACCACGTCCGGCCGGGTGACGTTGAGGATCTCGTTGCATCCCTCCAGCCCGTCGAAGTCGTCGAGCGTGAGGTCCGCGGCCTGCAGCATCGTGCCCATCGCCCCGTCGGCGATGAGGATCCGGTCGGCCAGCACATCCATCAACGAAGTCCGCACCCGTTCAGGTTAGTGCGGTCGCCATCGCACCCCACGCCGTCCGCGCCCGATCCCATATTGTGTCAGCGGGATCACCCTGTCCGATTCGTCGTCGTATGCCCGGTCGTGGGTCCGGCCGACCGGCGCGGCCGACGGGCCGCACCCCGGCCCGGCACGTAGGCTGACGGACGTGAAGGACAACAGGGACGCCACCGTGCCCCACGGCCCGACGACCGGGCACGGTCCCGGCGTCGGCCGCGACAAGCAGGGTGAGGTGACGGCGTGACCGAGTTCGACGGACTGCCGGTGCTGCGGTCCCCGGTGGCCATCGCCGCGTTCGAGGGCTGGAACGACGCGGCCGACGCGTCCACCGCCGCGGTCGAGCACCTGGAGCAGGTGTGGAACGCCCGGCCGGTCACCGAGCTGGATCCGGAGGACTTCTACGACTTCCAGGTCAGCCGGCCGACCATCACGATGGCCGACGGGGAGACCCGCCGGGTGGAGTGGCCGACGACCCGCTTCATGGTGGCCAGTCCGGAGGGCACCGAGCGGGACGTGGTGCTGATCCGGGGCATCGAGCCGAGCATGCGCTGGCGGACGTTCTGCGAGCAGGTGCTGGAGATCTGCCACAGCCTCGAGGTGGAGCGGGTGGTGCTTCTCGGCGCGCTGCTCGCCGACGTGCCGTACACCCGACCGCTGCCGATCAGCGGCAGCGCCTCCGACGCGCAGGCCGCCGAGCGCTACCAGCTCACCCCCACCCGGTACGACGGGCCGACCGGCATCGTGGGCGTGCTGCACGACGCGTGCAGCCGCGCCGAGGTGGACGCCGTGTCGTTCTGGGTGCACGTGCCGCACTACGCCAACAACCCGCCCTGCCCCAAGGCCACCCTCGCCCTGCTGCACCGGGTCGAGGAGGTCGTCGACCTGCCGGTGCCGATGGCCGACCTGGCCGAGGAGTCCGCCGAGTGGGAGCAGCGTGTGCGCAGCGCCGCCGAGCAGGACGCCGAGCTCGGCGAGTACGTCCGCGAGCTGGAGGAGCGGGTCGGCGACGAGGGGATCACCCCGTTGACCGGTGACGAGATCGCTCAGGAGTTCGAGAAGTACCTGCGGCGTCGGGGCGGTTCGGCGGGCCCCACCGCGGGCTCCTGGTAGCGCCTCTCCCCCGTTTACGTTCGGGCCCTGGACCTTCTGGTCCGGGGCCTGTTTTCGTCTTCTCCCGCGTGTCCGGGGTAGCGAGGTCACACCCTCTAGGGCATCCTAGGAACCTAGCTGTGATCAAGGAGGCGGGTATGCAGATCAACCCCGGGGCCGCGGAGTTCCCGCACCGGCAGATCGCCGCGCAGCTCAAGGCCCAGGTCCGCCGCGGTGACTGGGCGCCCGGCGAGCGGCTGCCGTCCATCCCGGCCATCGCCGAGATGTTCGGCGTCGCCAAGCAGACCGTGCAACGCGCCGTCGACCAGCTGCGGGTCGAGGGCATCCTGATCACCAAACCCGGTTCCGGTACGTACGTCCGGGGCACCCGCCGCCGGCTCAACCGGCTCTCCCGCGGCCGGTACGGCGGCTTCCGCGGCTACCACACCGACCTGGCCGCCCGGTACCGGCAACAACTCGTCTCGGTCGGCCGCTCCCCCGCCCCGGCCGAGGTCGCCGACGCGTTCGGGGTGCCCGACGGCACCGACCTGCTCTGCCGCCGACACCTCGTGCGCACCGACGACTCCCCCGTCGAGGTGGGCGCCTCCTGGTTCCTGCCCGCCGACACCGCCGGCACCTCGCTGGAGCGCGCCGAGGCGTTCGGCCGGCCGCTCTACCAGGAGGCCGAGGAGGCCACCGGACGGCGGTACGGCTCAGCCACCGACACGATCAGCGCGCGCCAGCCCAGCCGGGAGGAGGCCGAGACCCTTCAGATCCGGCCCGACACGCCGGTGCTGCACCTGCTGCACGTCGCGTACGACGCCCACCACAAGCCGATCGAGGTGGCCCAGGCCACCTGGCCCGGCCCGATGACCACCCTCACCGAGGAGTACAAGATCCCCGCCCCAACCCCAGACCCAACCCTCGACCCGGGCCTGGTCCTGGGCTGAACCGGACCCCCAGCTCAGCGCCTGCCCGCTGCTCACTCCTGTCGACCATGAGGTTGACGGGTCCAGCAGAGATCGAATCGCCCGCCAACGTCATGATCGACTCGACGTTGCGCGGTGATCGACTCGGCTTCCTGGAAATCGGTGCGTCGCACCGGCCCGGACACCGCGCCTTCATGGAAACCGAGTCGATCACGACGCGACGCAGCGCAGCGCAGCGCGGAGCGGCGGCGCTGGTGGTTAGAGGTGGATGCCGAGTAGGGCGTCCACCGTCTTGGCGAAGAGGGCTGGGGCCTCCGGGTCGTCCTTCGCGCCGGCGAGGGTTGCGTTGGCCCAGTTGTCGGCGACGGCCAGGGCGCCGGGGGTGTCGAGGTCGTCGGCCAGGCGTTCGCGTACCCCGGCCAGCAGCTCGGCCCCGGACGGCCCGGCGGGCGCGGCGGCGGCTCGGCGCCAGCGCGCCAGCCGCTCCTGAGCGGCGGTCAGCAGCTCGTCGGTCCACGTGCGGTCGCTGCGGTAATGCCCGGACATCAGGGCCAGCCGGACCGCCATCGGGTCGACCTTGTCGGCGCGCAGCCGGGAGACGAAGACCAGGTTGCCGCGGGACTTGGACATCTTCTCGCCGTCCAGGCCGATCATTCCGGCGTGCACGTAGTGCTCCGCGAACGGCGCCTGACCGGTGAGCCGCTCGGCGTGCGCGGCGGACGCTTCGTGGTGCGGGAACAGCAGGTCGTTGCCGCCGCCCTGCACGTCGATCCGGTCGCCGAGCAGGTTCAGCGCGATCACCGCGCACTCGATGTGCCAACCGGGGCGGCCCGGGCCCAGCTCCCCGCCCGGCCAGGACGGCTCGCCCTCGCGGGCGCCACGCCACAGCAGCGGGTCCAGTGGGTCGCGTTTGCCGGCCCGGTCCGGGTCACCGCCACGCTCCGGGAATATCTCCAGCATCTGCTCCCGGGTCAGGTTGGACTCGTAGCCGTACCGGCCGGTGGCGGAGACGTCGAAGTAGACGTCGCCGGTGCCGTCGTCGAGCTGGTACGCGGCCCCGTCCTTGAGCAGCACCTCGACCTTGTCGGCGATGTCCGGGATCGACTCGACCGCGCCCACGTAGTGCTCCGGCGGGATGATCCGCAGCGCCTCCATGTCCTCCCGGAACAGCGCCGTCTCGCGCATCGCCAGGACCACCCAGTCCTCGCCGTCACGGGCGGCACGCTCCAGCAGCGGGTCGTCGATGTCGGTGACGTTCTGCACGTACCGCACCGGACGGCCGGCGTCGCGCCACACCCGCTGCACCAGGTCGAAGGTGATCATGGTGGCGGCGTGACCCAGGTGCGTGGCGTCGTACGGGGTGATGCCGCAGACGTACATGCTCCCCGCGTCGGCCGGCTCACTCGGGTGGACACCCTGCCGCGCCGAGTCGTACAACGCCAACGGCTCGCCCCTGCCCGGCAGCCGTGGCACCTCGTGTCCCGCCCAAGACTCCATGGCCTCAGCCTAGCCAGCCCCACGACCGCCCCGGGCCGCCCCACGGGTGATCAAAATGACAGTGGATCACATGGGCGGCCAGGGCACCGCCGGCCAGTCCTCGGACGGCTGCGGGAAACGGCCGGTCTGCCGCAACACGTCGATCCGGGCGGCCAACTCGGCGATCTCGCTGATCGTCAGGTGGTCGGCCAGCTCCGCGCCGAGCGCCCCGGAGACCTGCCCGGCGAGCCCGTCGAGCATCTCCACGGCATCCGGTGGCAGCTGCTTCCCGGACCAGCCCCAGAGGACCGTACGCAGCTTGTCCTCGACGTGGAAGCTCACCCCGTGGTCCACGCCGTAGATCCGGTCGTCGGCGCCGACCAGCACGTGGCCACCCTTGCGGTCGGCATTGTTGATCACCGCGTCGAGCACCGCGAGCCGGGCCAGCCGCGGATCGTCGGCATGTGCCAGCGCGTACGCGGCGCCGTCGTCGTCACGGGCGGCGGCGATCGGAAACCAGCGCGGCGGCAGCTCCCCGGCGGGCACGAACCCGACCAGCGGCTCGGCGTCCTCCGGCTCGTCGATCCAGAGCTGGCAGGAGCCCGGCCCGAACGGGCCGTCCCGGAGCACGGTGGGCGGCACCAGGTCCCAGCCGCTGTCCCGGGAGACCAGGTACGCCGAGACCTCCCGGCCCGCGAGGGTGCCGTCGGGGAAGTCCCAGAGGGGGCGCTCGCCACGGACCGGCTTGTAGACACAGCGCGCAGAGAGGTCGTCCAGCGTCAGGATGCCGCGCAGGGTGGTGTTCGACGCGTCGACCAGCCGACCCTCCAGGTCGAGCGCGCCGTCACGCAACAGCCGCAGCGCGGCGTCGCCGTCCTGGCGGGGCTGGAGGCCGGACGACGTCACCGGTGGTAACCGTTATGCCGCGGGCAGAGGTGCCCGGCGGGGTCCAACGGCTGGCCGCACAGCGGGCACGGCGGCCGTCCCGCGTTCACCACTCGCCGGGCCCGCTCGATGAACTGGCGGGTTGCGTGCGGGGTGAGCCGGACCCGGAGCCGGTCCAGGTCCTCGTCCGGCTCGTCGTCCTCGTCGTCGTCCTCGTCGTCCTCGTCGTCCAGCTCGACCTCGGCTTCCACCTCGCCGGCGGCGATCGCTTCGATCACCACGGTCGCGGTGTCCACGTCGAAGGCCAGCCCGAGTGTCCCGACCCGGAACTCCTCGTCGACCGGAGTGTCCAGCGGCTCGTTGTCGCCCACCACCGGCGCCAGCTCGGGCAGGTCCACGCCGAAGCGCCGCTGCGCCTCGGTGAGCAGCTCTTCCAGCTTCTCGGCGAGCAGGGACACCTGGACCTTCTCCAGCGCGACGCTGACCAGCCGGCCGCCGCCGCGAGCCTGCAGGAAGAACGCGCGCTCCCCCGGCGGGCCGACGGTCCCGGCGACGAACCGCTCCGGCGGCTCGAAGGCGTGCACCTGGTGGGTCATACCCACGACCCTATCCGGCCCGCCATGGCATCGCGCACCCCACCGACCCGAATCGCCCTGGCGGCGGCGCGCCCGGCGTACCGGTGGCTGCAGCCGGGCGTGGCGACCTCTCGGCCGCCTGCCGGCACCCGACACGGCGTCATCGCGGCGCACCAGCCCCACCGCCGACGGCCGCGTCGGAATCACCCGCGCGGGTCGCCCGCCGACGCCGCTTGCGCGGCGGCGGCACCAGGGCGGCGAGATCGCCGCCGGTGTCGTTGAGCCGGACCAGAAAGGGCCGCAGCGGCGTGAACCGGATCGCGGTCACCGACGCCGGGTCGGCCACGATCCGCTGAAAAAGATCCAGGTGTACGCCGAGCGCGTCCGCCACGATGGCCTTGATCACATCACCGTGGCTGCACGCCAGCCAGACCGCCTCGGGCCCGTGCTCGGCGCTCACCCGGGCGTCCCACGAGCGCACCGCCGCCACCGCACGCGCTGCCATCGCGGCCATCGCCTCCCCGTCCGGGAAGACCACCGCGCTGGGGTGCTGCTGGACCACCGGCCAGAGCGGCTCCTTGGCGAGCTTCTTCAGCGGCTGCCCCTCCCAGCTGCCGTAGTCACACTCGATCAACCCCTCCTCAACCACCGGAGCGGCCTGCGGAAGCGCCAGTTCCAGGGTCTGCCGGCAGCGGATGAGCGGACTGGTCACCACCTCCGCGAGCGGAACCCCCCGCAGCCGCTCGCCCACCGCGGTCGCCTGGGCCCGGCCCGTCTCGTCCAACTCGACGGGCTGGCGGCCGGCCAGCCCACCGTCCGCGTTCGCGGTGGTCCGGCCGTGTCGCAGAAGCAGAAGGGTCGCCACGG
Source organism: Micromonospora sp. NPDC005087 (assembly GCF_042872965.1). Classification (NCBI taxonomy): domain Bacteria; kingdom Bacillati; phylum Actinomycetota; class Actinomycetes; order Micromonosporales; family Micromonosporaceae; genus Micromonospora; species Micromonospora sp. NPDC005087. Next base: position 1,049,004 of record NZ_JBIALB010000001.1, read on the forward strand.
GACCACCCTATGACCTGTTCCAGGCCTTCGACGGTCGCGGGGTTCCTGGGTGGGGCGTGGTCGGATGTCGTGTTTGCGTCGGGGTTGCCTCGCGGGATCCGCCACCGCCCATCCTGGGTCAGGCGCACCGAGGTGCGTGTAACTCTGGCCTTGGCCGGTGTGCCGGGTTGGTGCGGGGTGGGGCCCGCCGTGCCCGGCTCCGGGCGGTCAGGCTTGATCCCTGCGCCGGGCACGGCGGGCCCCAC